>JACPFH010000447.1 GCA_016183075.1 Deltaproteobacteria bacterium
AGTGGCTTTTTGGATTCAGCCACCGAGAACTCAAAATGGCTCCAGCAGCCCAGTGCCAGCCCGGGGCTGAGGGCCTCCAGGGCCCATCAGAGAAGGAAGACCACTACCACATGCACAAATTGTCCCTCGATCTTCCTCGCGACGGTGAGTTTATCGACCCGGGGGATGGATGGAAGGTTCGACCTTGAGGCTTCGGCCCGATAGGAGCTTATCTCTTCTTTTTCTCTTCCCAACCTTTGATTCTCTCCTTAATCGTTTTCTCATAGCCAGAGTCGGAAGGGGAGTAATACCTCCTTCCCTTGAGCTCCGGCGGAAGATGCTCCTGATCCACGATGTGGTCGGGGAAATTATGGGCGTAGCGGTAGCCTTTTCCGTAACCCAGTTTTTCCATCAGCTCAGTAGGAGCGTTGCGGAGGTGCAGCGGCACGGGCAGGGCGCCGTGCTCGTCGACATCACGGTCGGCTTCCAGCATCGCTTTATAAGACGCATTAGACTTGGGCGCTGTGGCGAGGTAGGTCGTTGCCTGAGCCAGAGGGATCCTGCCTTCCGGCAGGCCGACGAAATGGACCGCATCCTTCGCCGCAACGGCAACCTGCAGCGCCTGAGGGTCGGCGTTGCCGATGTCTTCGGCGGCGAAGATAACCATCCGCCGGGCGACGAACAGCGGGTCTTCGCCGGCCTTGAGCATGCGCATAAGCCAGTAAAGGGCCGCGTCCGGGTCGCTGCCTCTCAGGCTTTTGATGAACGCCGAGATTACGTTGTAGTGCTCCTCTCCGGACTTGTCATAGAGCAGCGCCTTCTTCTGTAGCGCTTCCTCGACGGCGGAGCGGGTGATCTCTTTTGCGCCCATTTCGCTGCGGATCAGCGTGGCGGCGGTCTCCAGCGCATTCAGGGCCACGCGGGCATCCCCCTGCGACTGCTGGATTAAGAACTCGCGCGCTTCGGAAGCCCACGCCAAACCCCACGAGCCTACACCCTGATCGGAATCGCGCAGCGCCCGGTCGATGATCATGCCGATCTCTTCCGGCGACAGAGGGTGAAGGACGAGGACCTGGCATCGGGAGAGCAGGGGGGCAATGAGTTCGAAGGAGGGGTTTTCCGTCGTGGCTCCGATCAGGAGGAGCGTGCCCTTTTCCACGTGCGGCAGGAATGTGTCTTGCTGGGCCTTGTTGAAATGATGGATCTCGTCCACGAAGAGGACCGTCGGCTTACCCAAGCGATGGAGGCGCTGGGCTTCATCAATGATCTTTTTGAGCTCTTTCACGCCCGAAGAGACCGCAGAGAAGCGCACGCAGTGGGCTTCGGCGGCATCGGCAAGGAGCTGCGCCAGAGTCGTCTTGCCGCTTCCCGGGGGGCCCCAGAGAATGAGCGAGTGGAGTTTGCCCGCGTCGATCATCTCGCGAAGCAATCTGCCGGGGCCCAGGAGATGCTGCTGGCCAGCGAACTCGGCCAGATTCTTCGGTCGCATCCTCTCCGCCAGGGGTCGCGGGCCCTCACGCGTCATGGGTGGCGAAGACTCAAACAGCTCCATGAAAACCATGCTATCACTTTCGCCCATCGGGGAGTAGCTGGCGCACAAGCGGGCCGGAAAAGACTTTTTTAGCGGGACGAGTAGTGCTATACAGGTCCCATCGAGAGACTTCGGCCCGATGGCGACTCGGCACGAACGCGAAGAAGCGTCATTTTTTCAAGCCTCGCCCCGCACCGTCCTTTCGCCCGGAACGGCGGTGTCCGGCAAGCTGACCTTCAACCTGCCGGTTAAAATCGACAGTCGGTTCAGCGGTGAGGTAAAGGCCAGCGACCTCTTGGTCGTGGGGCCTAACGCGCAGGTCGACGCCGAGATTTGGGCGCGCCATCTACAGATCGAAGGCAGCTTGGCCGGCATAGTTCATGTTTCAGGCTGGATAGAGATTTTGCCGGGAGGGCATTTCCGGGGAGAGATAGCTGCCGGGAAGCTCAAAGTTTACCCGGGAGGGCTGTTTGAAGGGAAAGGGAATTTGAGCGCGCCTTAGGTCCCCTCGTGCTCGTACAGTCTGGCTCCTTTGCCGGATCTTTGTCTCAAATAATAGAGCTTGGCACGGCGCACCCTGCCTCTGGAAACCACCTCGACCTTTTCGATGCGCGGGGAATAGAGCGGGAAAATGCGTTCGACACCGACACCGTAGGAAATTTTCCGCACCCTAAACGATGATCGGCTGCCCTTTCTCGACACCCCGATCACTGTTCCTTCGAATACCTGAGTTCGCTCTTTTTCCCCCTCGACGACCTTGATGTGAACGCGGACCGTCTCGCCCGGTTTGACGGCAGCCTTTTTCGCTTTCATTTGCCCGGCTTCGATTTGATCGATGATGTCCATAAACTTCTCCCTGCTTTTTACTCTCTCCCCAACAAGCGATCCAGGATGATGGCGGTCGCGGAGCGGACCGAGAGGTGGTTGTAGTCCGAATCTCCCTCGATCGGCTCCAGAATATAATCGGATTGGGCCAGGACCGTATCGGCCACGCCCCATCCTGTTCCCAGAAGGAGCAAGTAAGGGTGTAGGCTATCTTTTAGCATGTCCTTCAAGGCAGCGAAAGAGGTCCGGTCGTGGCCCGGCCGGGCTGTGGTGGCGACCAATCGGGGCTTCACTCCGCAGTCCCGTTCCACTTCCAGGACGGCATCATCGAGCGTGTCTCCCACGCGCACCAGCGACAGGGCCTCTTTGCGGGTCTCGTTGTACCGGCTGCCGTATCCTTTTTCCCAGTGGTGAATGATCTTGAGCGCGAGTTTCTGCAACGCCTTCAC
>JACPFH010000448.1 GCA_016183075.1 Deltaproteobacteria bacterium
AGCGATGCAAAAGAAAAAAATGCATCAACGTCATCATGCGCTTATGGCGGAACCGTTTCACCGTGTATTGGTCCTTGACGGCGAGGAATTTTCTCCCTTCCCGGTCTTTATCGACTCTGAATGTGACTTCGGCGATCTTATCCCTCGCCTCATCAAAAACGTTTAACATCATCTCCTCGGATCCGGCCCATCTTTCTTTCAGTTCAACGCTCAACTCTCCCTTATCATACAGGCCCTGTTCGCTCCAATGCTCGGCCCACATGCGGAGCCACCGCTCGAGCTCGCTCGTGGGCACCTCTATCGCTCTTCGATGCTGTCCTTCAGTGGATTTGCCACCCATGGAGGAGGTGGTCAGAGACGGCCCCCGGGCCGCCCGGCGAAACCGATCCGCCCATGGCCCGCCAACGAAGGTTTGCGGATACTGCGCCGGGTCATTTGCAATGCGAAGCGCCCGTTGGATCAATCTGACAAACCCAAGGACGCCTTCTTCCTTTAGTGCTCGCGCCAAGCGGCCGTTCATCAATGCCTCGGTTTGGTGGCCGGCATAGGTGATGAAGTTAAACACGTATCCCATTTTCCCCAATTCATCGGCAAAGACACGCAGGCGCTCGTCCGTAAATCCCCAGGCGTCCCAGTTCCACGAAGGCGACAAATTGTAAGCCAACATCATGTGGGGGAAGGCGCTATGAATGGCGCCGGCCCACGCTCGATCATCTTCCAGATCAGGATTGGCGGTCTCTCGCCACAGCAAATCGGCAAAGGGTACAAAGGCAAGTCCCCGGGCCGCCGCCATCTCGCGGCCTCCCGTAATCTGATAAAAACCTTCCGGCGCTCTAGGCAGGTCCCAACTCCAAAAGATATCGATTCCCATTGACTTTGCTTGCTCCCGAGCTTCGTCATGGGAAACATTCTTGGCAAACGCTTTCCACTGATCGGCGGTCATGGGCAACCTGATCCCGTTCTGTGCTCGCGCCCGCATCACTTCCGCAACGGCGTCGGAGTACGTCTTAAGGCCCGCCTTCCCGGCCCACGCCTGGCGAATCCCCGCCACGACATTGTCCACAGTCTCTTCCGTGATCTTTTTTACGGATAGCTCGAGCGCGGCAAGTTCTTCACGGGCATCCCTCTGGTCCCTTCCTTGACCTCGTGCTCTTTGGCGAAGCCTCTCCAGCGACGCCGCCTCCCTGCCGATCCTCGCGATCCCTTCCTCTATACGAGCCGTGAGACGTTCTTGCTTCAGCCACTCCTCGGCTTGCCGGTAGGCTTTCTCTGAAATCCTGTACAGCAGGTGCCCGTTAATTTCTTTAAATCCTTGATCATAAAATCTCCTGATTACGGCCAGGCTCACATTCTTGAACGGCACGATGCCTGGGTTCGTGGCGCCGTAGACAAACTGGTGGTCCCGCTCGTCATCGACCGTGTCGATGGCGGTCGCTTCGTTGGCATCGGTTCGCGCTACCACAACGCCTTCCACACCCATAATGTCAAATTGCAGCCTTGCCGTATTGAGCCTTGAGATCATTTCCGCCGTCGACACCAGAACTTTCTGCCCCTGATGGCCGCACACTTTGTAGCCCGGCCTTTGATCCTCGATATGAACCGCGCCTATGTGGTTTTCAACGAACTTCTTCACAACGTTGCGCACATGGTGCTCGCCCCCGTGGCCGGTATCCCCGTCCGGAATGATCAGCGGCGGAACGAAATCGACGGGCGGCGTCTTTTTCCTTTGCGCCGAGCTCATTCGCACGCGATTCGATCTTTGAACTTCGTCTTGGTGCAGCAGCGCGCGCACCCACGCTCCGCCCTCTTTGGGAACGCGATCCAGGGCATAATTGGCCAAATCCGCGCCCGGATCCTCAGACTCCGAACCCTTCGCCGAAGTTGCCCAGCCGCCCAGATAAAGAATCCTGATTCCTTCCTTTCGTCGAACAGTCGCTGCAAGGTGTCGTACAGCTTGGCCGCTGCGTGCTTGGCAACGGTGTGGTCTCCCTGCATGCTGCCCCGCAGCGCGACGACATCATAGGGCGTGTGCAGGCGCGTGATGTGGCGGAATCGCCGGCTGCGAAACCACTTCTCGGTTTCGCGCAACTCCCGCGCCCATGCGATGGCTTCTCGATCTCTTCTCGATTCCGACCGTGTTGCTCTATGATTCATAGCTGTAGCGATCCCGTCACTTCCTTTCATGCTTCGACAAGCTCAGCATGAACGGAAAATACTCAATGATTCCAAGGCATAGTCCGTTCGCTCCTTCGACTCCGTTCGTCCTGAGCACGTCGAAGGACGAACGTCGCTCAGGACAGGCTCTGAGCCCGTCGAAGGGTGAACGGACAGTTTTTCCGCAGCCTGCTAAAATCGCGCGGTATCATAATCCGGACCGGAACGCTTCCGCAAGACACTGTCTCTCTATGTGCCCCTGCGGTTGCCGTAAAGCTCGATGTGAAGCCGCGGGGTGTAGGAAAACCCGTGCTTTTTACACAGCTCCACGATCCACGGTCCCTTTTCGCGTAGCGCCTTTCTTGATTTCCCTTGAGCCATAACCAGCACGCGGGATCGGTCGACCCCTTGTAGCCGACTGAGCACTTCCTCGATCTCGACGAAATCACGCCTTCGCTCCACGACGAACTTGAACTGGTAGTCGTAACCGTCCATAAGCCGTTGCATCACGGCGAAGTTCAGCCGGCGCTGCTCATGCATGCGGGCGAACCT
Organism: Deltaproteobacteria bacterium; assembly: GCA_016183075.1. Classification (GTDB taxonomy): domain Bacteria; phylum Desulfobacterota; class Binatia; order UBA9968; family UBA9968; genus 2-12-FULL-57-22. Next base: position 2,707 of record JACPFH010000448.1, read on the forward strand.
CCCCTGCTCTCTCTTCCAGGGCGTGGAATTGGCAAGCTTGGGGCTCATCGAAATAAGATCGCAGACGACCGGCTTGAGGAGGGTCGCAGCGGTCTCGATCGTCACGTGGTAGCCCTCCTCTCCGAGCCCGGCGGTGAGTCCCTCGATTTCCGGATCAAGGAAAGGCTCGCCCCCCGTGACCACCGCATGGCGGCCCGGATACTTTGCCGCTTCAGCCACAATCTCCCTCAGGTCCCACTCCTCGCCCTCCGGCCGCCAGGAAGTGTACGGCGTGTCGCACCAAACGCAACGGAGGTTGCACCCCGAAGTGCGGATGAAGATTGACGGCGTGCCGACCAGTCTTCCCTCGCCCTGAATGGAATAGAAGATTTCAGCCAAGCGCACTCCCAAAGCTTAATGGCGCGCGCAGCTATAGGCAACAGGCAATACGCAATGGGCGACTCATTGCGTCTTTGCCTTGACTCGTGACCGGCCTGTGATAAAAATGAAGGGTTCGACTATGAAGCCGGACAAGGAAGCACTACTTGCCGAGGAGCTGAGGCTCCGCAAGCTCAGAAGACTCGTCGACTTCACGGCGGCACTGCTCTGTCAGGCCGACCTCACCTTGGGTCAGGCGCAGAAGCTCATCGCCGATACCAAAGCACGGGCCCTTGAGCTATTCCCCGACAAGGGGGATACCTTCGATCTGATTTGTGGCTCCCGCTTGCGCCGGATTTTGGCGGAGAAGTACCGCCTCCAATGAAAGACTCGTTATTCGTGTTCGTGGCTCGTGTTCGTCAACGAGCACGACAACCGAGCACGAGCACGATGGGCGAATTATGACCCAGGAATGGATCCGCATCCGCGGCGCGAAGCAAAACAATCTCAAGAACATCGACCTCAACATCCCCTTGAACGCCCTGACGCTGATCACCGGAGTGAGCGGCTCGGGAAAATCCACCCTTGCTTTCGACATCCTGTACGCGGAGGGCCAGCGGCGCTACGTGGAGAGCTTCTCCGCCTATGCCCGCCAATTTCTCGACCGCATGGACAAGCCCGACGTCGAGAGCATCGAGGGAATCCCGCCCACCATCGCGATCGAGCAAAACCGGCCGGTCAAAACATCTCGCTCCACCGTCGGGACGATGACCGAGCTTCACGACCACCTGAAGCTACTTTTTTCCAAGATCGCGGTTTTGCACTGCAAGGGTTGCGGCAGGGTCGTCGAGCGGGATACGGCGCAGTCGATTTTTAAAAAGCTTTCGGACCTGCCCGACGGGACGCCGATTCTTCTGACCTTTCCCCTCGCTTACACTCCTTCCGTACCCTGGGATGAATTCAAATCGGGGCTCCAGCGCGCCGGGTTTCATCGCCTGTTTTTAAGTCAAACGATCCGGGAGCTGGAAACCATTGCGGCCCCCCCGGAAAGAAACGAGAACCTCGAGGTGATCGTAGACCGATTCGCCTTCAAGTCGGAGGCGAGAAAGCGGATCGCCGACTCTCTGGAGCAGGCCTTCCACTTCGGCAAGGGAAGACTCAACTTCTTCTTCCCGCAGGAGAGCTGGCGCCGGGAGCCTTTTAGCGACCGGCTGCACTGCGCGCACTGTGATCTTTCGTACCAAGATCCCGTACCGAACCTGTTCTCCTTCAACAGTCCGCTGGGCGCCTGCGAAACGTGCCGGGGATTCGGTCGGGTGATCGACATCGATCCCGATCTGGTCATTCCGGATCCCGCCAAATCCTTGAGCGAAGGCGCCATCAGGCCGTGGACCACAAAGCCGCGCAGATTCCAAAGGCTCATGGAGTTCTGCGAGCGAAGACGGATACCGGTGAAGAAGCCTTTCCGAGACCTCAGCGAAAAACACAAGCGGCTCATCATGGATGGGGAGCGCGAATTCAGGGGAGTGCGCGGCTGGTTTCGCCGCCTGGAGCGCAAGAGCTACCGCATGCACGTGCGGGTTTTTCTCTCGCGGTACCGCACCTACCTCTTGTGTCAGGACTGCAAGGGAACGCGGCTCAAGCCGGACGCCCTTTACTTCCGCATAGAGGGGAAAAACATCGCCGAGGTCAACGCGATGAGCGTGGCCGGAGCCCACCGATTCTTTCAGGAGCTTCAACCCACCGGACAGATGGACCAGGTGGCTGCGCTGATTCTCGATGAGATCCGCCGCCGGCTCGGCTACCTCGTCGGCGTGGGGCTCGAATATCTGACGCTGGACCGCCAATCCCGCACGCTTTCCGGCGGGGAGCTGGGGCGCGTCGCCCTCACCACGGCAATCGGCTCCTCGCTCGTCAACACGCTGTACGTGCTCGACGAACCGTCGATCGGCCTTCACCCTCGCGACAGCCATCGCCTCGTCGAGATCCTTCACCGTCTCAGGTCAAACCACAATACCGTGGTCGTGGTGGAGCACGACCCCGAAATTATCAAGGAAAGCGATTTCATAGTCGATCTCGGCCCGAAGGCGGGAGAAGAAGGGGGAAGGGTCGTTTTTGCCGGTCCCTACGAAGAACTCCTGAAGAACCGGGATTCTCTGACCGCCGCTTACCTGACCCGGCGCAAGATCATCCCGTTTCCGTCCCGGCAGCGCCGCCCGATCCCGGGGCGCGTTCTGAAGATTGTCGGCGCAGCCGCCAATAACCTGAAAGCGCTGGACGTGGAGATTCCGCTCGGGCTCTTTGTTTGCATCACCGGCGTTTCGGGTTCGGGAAAATCCAGCCTGGTCGAGGAAGTCCTGCACCGCAATCTAAAAAAACTCAAAGAATCCCCGGGGGCCTCCGTGGTCCACTGCGCGAGACTGGAAGGCGCGGATAAGGTCTCGGACGTCGTCCTCGTTGATCAATCACCGATCGGAACGACCCCGCGCTCTAACCCGGCTACGTACATGAAGGTCTTCGACGGCGTCCGGCGGCTGTTTGCGGCCACCGATCTCTCCAGACTGCGCGGTTATACGCCGTCGACTTTTTCCTTCAACGTCGAAGGAGGAAGGTGCGAAACCTGCCGCGGCGAAGGGTTTGAGAAA
>JACPFH010000423.1 GCA_016183075.1 Deltaproteobacteria bacterium
GGAGCAGGCATTGGCCCGCGACTCCGCAAGCGAGCGGCGCCAGGCGCTGCGCCTGTTCACGCAGCGCACGCTGGACACGGTGAAAAAACTCAAGCGCTTCGAGAGCGCCCACTTCACCGTGTACCTGGACGATGAGCGAGACGGAATCTTGCTGCCCCACATCGTCGACGCGCTCGAGAGAACATACCAGGCGATCGGTCAGGAGCTGGGTTATTTCCCGCCCGCTAAGGTCAGGGTCGAGATCGCCCCGGACGCCGCTTCGTTCAACGCCATTTCGACCCTATCCCTCAGGGATATCGAGGAGACCGGCGCCGTCGGCATCTGCAAGTTCAACAAGATCATGACGATCTCGCCGCGGTCCCTGGTTCACGGTTACCGGTGGCTCGATTCGCTCAGCCACGAATACCTGCACTACGTGATCGTCGCTCTTAGCGACAACAAAGCGCCCATCTGGCTCCACGAGGGCCTCGCGCGTTTCTACGAGACCCGTTGGCGGCGGGCAGATGCTCAAGGCGGCGCCCGTGACTACCTGACGCCGGCGAACGAAACGCTGTTGGCTCAGGCTGTGGAAAAGAACAGATTCGTCGGCTTTAAAAACATGGAGCCATCGCTGATCCATCTGGAAACGCCCGAGGAGGTGCAGTTAGCCTACGCCGAGGCGGCTTCCGCGATCGACTTCATGATCCAGAGCCGGGGGGCGGCGGGGATTCGCCGGCTTCTCAGCGTATTGCGGGATAGGCCGGTGCCGGAGGCCATTGAGAACGCGACCGGGACTTCCTTCGAAAACTTCGAAGCCCGGTGGAAAGCGTTTCTCAAAGCCAAAGGCCTGAAGGAAATCGAGGGGACTCGAGTGCGCAGGCTCAAGGTGAAAAAAAACGAGACCGAAGATAGCGAGGCCGTGGAGCTTAAGGAGATCCAATCGGTCGTCGCGCGCAACCGCACCCATCTCGGCGATCTGCTCCTGAGCCGAGGTCGCATGGCCGCGGCTGCTCAAGAGTACCGCCGCGCGCTGAGCGCGAGCCCTCACTCGACGGTCATCCTGAACAAACTCGCGCGTGCCCTGATGGCTATGCAGCGCTTCGATGAAGCGCTGCCCCTTTCGGAGAAGGCGCGCGCTCTCGATCCGGATAACCCCGGCACTTATGTCACGCTGGGGCAAATTTACCGCACGGCGAAAAACCCCGCGGCGGCGCGGGCGGCGCTGGAGGAGGCCATCCAGATCAACCCCTTCAATCCCGCCATCTACCGGCTGCTTTACGATACCTACAACGCCCTGGGGGAGCCGGAGCTGGCCAAGCGCGCCCGGGCGACGTTGGAAAAACTTTCGACTCCAAGATAAGAGGGATAAGAGGCTGAAGGAATGGAGTCCGTCGAAATCAGAGAACAAGAGATCGCAGAAATCGAAGAGTTCGCGATCCGCAGGGATCAGATGCTCGGCGAGATTCGCAAGGTCATCGTCGGTCAAGAGAAGGTCATCGAGGAAGTGCTGATCGCGCTTTTTGCCAGGGGTCACTGCCTGCTGGTCGGCGTCCCCGGGTTGGCCAAGACCCTGCTGATCAGCACGCTGGCGGAGATTCTCGACTTGGAGTTCAATCGCATCCAATTCACACCCGACCTTATGCCCTCGGACATCACCGGGACCGATATTTTGCAGGAAGATCCGGCATCGGGAAGAAGAAGATTCCAGTTCCTGAAGGGGCCCATTTTCACCAACATCCTCCTGGCCGACGAGATCAACCGGACGCCGCCCAAGACCCAGGCGGCGCTGTTGCAATCGATGCAGGAATACAAGGTCACGGCGGGCGGCACGACCTATCCGTTGGGGCTCCCTTTCTTTGTCCTTGCAACGCAAAACCCGATCGAGCAGGAAGGAACCTATCCGCTTCCGGAAGCCCAGCTCGACCGATTCATGCTCAACATCGGCATCCAGTACCCTTCTTTCGACGACGAGGTTCAGATCGTCGAGCAGACCACCTCGGTGGGCAAGCCCGCGCCCAATAAAATCATGGACCGAACGGCCATCCTGCGCCATCAGGAGCTTGTCCGCAAAGTCCCGGCCTCTCCGTTCGTCATAGCCTACGCCGTATCGCTGACACAGAAATCGCGGCCGCAGAACGCCGATGCGCCGCAGTTCATCAAAGATTATGTCGAGTGGGGGGCGGGCCCGCGCGCTTCGCAGTATCTGATCCTTGGCGCCAAGGCCCGAACCATCCTCCAGGGGCGGTATGCCGTCTCGATCGAGGATATCCAGGCGCTGGCTCCCTCCGTGCTGCGCCACCGCATCATCCCGAACTTCAAGGCCCAGGCCGATAGTCTCTCTTCTCTCGACATCGTCAGCCGCGTTCTGGCCGAGGTGAAGCCCTCGGCGGACGGAAAAGAAATAGGCTAAAGAAGACCCCAGAGTTTTGCGTCTCGCTCGGCTGCTTCGATGGCAAATAAAAGCATTCGGATCGGCGTCGATCTGGGCGGAACCAAGATTGAGGCGGTCGCGCTCGCGGATGACGGGAGGGTTCTATCGCGTCGGCGGGTAGCGACGCCGAGAGGCGACTATGATGGCACTCTAGGGGCAATCGTCGGGCTGGTTGAGAGAATCGAGGCGGAACTTGGCGAGAAAGGAACCGTGGGTATAGGCATCCCCGGCATGATCTCGCCCGCCACGGATCTCGTCAAAAACGCCAACTCCACCGCTCTCATCGGCCGCGCTCTGGATCTGGACTTGAGGCAGGCTCTGGGTCGGGAGATCCGCATCGCCAACGACGCCAATTGCTTCGCAATCTCCGAGGCCGCCGATGGGGCCGGCACCGGCGCGGAAGTCGTCTTCGGCGTGATCGTCGGGACAGGTACGGGAGGCGGCATTGTCGTGCGGGGCGAGGTTCTTACCGGTCCGAACGCGATCGCTGGCGAGTGGGGCCACAATCCACTCCCCTGGCCTCGCCCCGAGGAGCTTCCCGGCCCCGAGTGCTACTGCGGCAAGCGCGGTTGCATCGAGACGTTTCTTTCCGGCCCGGGATTGGCGCGCGATTACCTTAAGACAACCGGTGAGTCGCTCGATCCTCCTGAGATCGTGGCGCTTGCGGCGCGCGGGGACAAAGCAGCCGAAGCGTGCGTGGAGCGCTACGAGGACCGCATGGCGCGCGGCCTCGCTCATGTCATCAACATCCTCGATCCTGACATCATCGTGCTCGGCGGGGGCATGTCGAACATAGAGCGCTTGTATACCAACGTTCCGAAGCTCTGGGGCCGATATGTCTTCTCGGATCGCGTGGACACGCGCCTCGTCCCGCCGCGCCACGGAGAGTCGAGCGGGGTTCGTGGCGCAGCGTGGCTATGGCCGCCGCGGTGAGGAAGCTCCCTCGGGAAGCGCGCTCTCGGCTGCGGCCGATGGGTTTGTGCCATGAGTCGACTGTCAGTAATCGGACGTCCGCAGCCTCGCTCGCGCTTCCCTCGGTCGCACACAGGCCCCCTCCTCCTTGTCCCCCCGGGCTCTTCCGGCTGCTCCCTTCGGAGGGCTGAGCGGGCTTCCTGAGCGGAGCATGGACGGAGCAGCGTTCAGGGCAAAGCCCTTCACCCCACCGAGGACTGCGCCGGATGAAAGCCGGAACTGACAGCTGTCGTGGGCGGCTTCGCAGGGAATTCCGGAAGCTTCGTCCGAGCGCGGGCCCGGTGGGTCGCGTGGCGGAGTCCCGCGGAGCGAAGGGAGCCCGCTCGGCCATCTTTTACCCCTCCGCAGGGGACTCCCGGTCCCGTTTGAACGAATTGAACGTTTCAAACGATTGGAACGGTTCAAGCCGTTCAAGTCGTTCAGCCCGACGAGACGCTGGAACGAAGGGATTGGGCGGTCCCCTTACGGTTCGGCGACGACCGGATAGGCGGCCGGATGGAGGTAGTAGCATTTTTCAGGTAAGATGACCGGCGATGGCTGACGGGCAGCTGAACTATTTTGATCCTCTGGTCCTCGCGCGGCTCTCGAGTCTTTACCTCAGGGCGCGCTGGGTGGTGGAGGGAGTTATGTCGGGCATCCACCGCAGCCGCGCCAGGGGCTTCAGCGTCGAGTTCGAAGAGCACCGGGAGTACTCGCCGGGCGATGAGATCCGGAGGATCGACTGGAAGGCGCTGGGAAAATTCGACCGCTACTTCATCAAGGAATACGAGGATGAGACCAAC
>JACPFH010000424.1 GCA_016183075.1 Deltaproteobacteria bacterium
AAGGAAGGGTGCGGGGAAGGGGAATGCGGCGCCTGCTCGGTTGTTGTAAACGGGCGGCTGGTGGACTCCTGTCTGATTCTTGCGGTGGAGGCGGAAGGTCAGAAGATCCAAACCATCGAAGGAATCGGTCGTCATGGCGGGCTGCACCCTTTACAGAAGGCCTTTGCCGAGAAGGGAGCGGCCCAGTGCGGGTACTGCACGCCGGGAATGATCATGGCGGCAAAGTATCTCCTGGACCATAACCCTGCGCCGACACGAGCGGAGGCGCTGCAGGCGATCGCCGGCAACCTGTGCCGGTGCACCGGGTACGGCCCCATCGTCGACGCGATCCTGTCGGCCGCGAAAGCGCGATGAAAGTCGTCGGTCAAGAACTCCCCAGGGTCGAGATTTTCGAGAAAGTCACCGGCGAGTCCGTGTTCGGCGCCGATGTGCGACTCGCCGGTCCCGCGCTCGTCGGAAAGATCCTCGGAAGCCCGCACGCCCACGCTCGAATCAAAAACATCGACACCACCAAGGCGGAGCGTCTGGCGGGTGTAAAGGCAGTCGTCACCGCGCAGGACCTCCCACCCGTCAAGTACGGAAGGTTCGTCAGAGATGAGGAGTACTTCGCCCGCTCCAAAGTCCGATTGGCGGGAGACCGAATCGCCGCGGTAGCCGCCGTGGATGAGGAGACGGCCGAGGAAGCGCTCAGACTCATAAAGGTTGATTATGAAGTGCTGCCGCCCGTGACCGACGCTCTTGAGGCCATGCGCGAAGGAGCACCGCTGCTGCACGAAGAGTACGCTCAATACGAGGCCCTCCCGATGGTTGAGGGCCGCAAAGGCAATATCTGCTATCACAAAGAAACCGTCCAAGGCGATATCGAGCGGGGTTTTCGAGAAGCGGACCGGGTTTTTGAGCATCGCTTCTACGCTCCCATGGTGCACCAGACCTATATCGAGCCGCATGCGGTCCTGGCCCGCGTCGATGCATCCGGAAAGGTGACCGTTTGGGTGCCTACCCAAGCGCAGTTTTTCATCCGGCAGTCCGTCGCCGAGATCTTTCAGTTGCCGTTGATCAAGGTCAAGGTAATCCCCACCGAAATCGGCGGCGGCTTCGGCGGTAAGCTGCTTCCGACAATCGAGCCTGCGGCCGTGGCGCTGGCACGTAAGAGCGGGATGCCGGTGCAGATTGTCATGACTCGGGCCGAGGACTTCCAGGTCGCCAATCCCCGCCACCCTTTTCACATGCGGTATAAAACCGGCGTCAAGCTCGATGGCACCATTGTGGCGCGGGAAGTGGAATTGGTATTAGGAACCGGGGCCTACTGCGGGATCGGGATCGTAACCTCTCAGCGAGCGGAGATGCTCGGTGCGGGACCCTATCGCATCCCGAACGTTAAAATCGATGTCTTTTGCGTCTATACGAACCATGCGAACTGCGGGCCCTACCGGGCTCCGGCCGGACCGCAGATCGCCTTCGCCTCGGAGTCCCAAATCGACCTGATCGCTCGCGAGCTCAAGCTCGATCCGCTCGAGATGCGTCTGAAGAACGCCATCGAGGACGGAGACACAACTCCCGCTTGCGGCGGGCCCTTAAAAGCCGTGCATGCCAAGGAAACTCTGCTCAGGGCGGCGGAGGCAGCCGGGTGGAAAACGACATCCCGGGAAAAAAACCGCGGGCGAGGGATCGCCTTGGGGTACTGGCTTGTGGGCGGCTACGCATCGAGTGCGGGAGTAAAGCTCAATGAAGATGGAACCGTGACGGTCATAACCGGGGTCGTCGATCTGAGCGGAACTGTCACCTCTCTCGGGCAGATTGCCGCGGAGGTTCTTGGGGTCGAGCTGGATGATGTTCACGTTCGGACCGCGGACAGTGACTTCGCTCCCCATTCCACAATCAGCGCCGGAAGCCAGGCTTTGAGGAGTATGGGAACTGCCGTAAAGCTCGCCGCCGAAGAGGTAAAAAAACAAATCATGGAAGTGGCGGCGGATAAGCTCGAAGCCGAGCCTGGCGATTTGGTGGCCGAGGGGAAAAGAGTTTATGTCCGGGGATCGATAGAGAAGGGCCTCTCTCTGGAGCGTGTCGCGCAGCTTTCCCTCACGCACCGGCGCGGACCCATTGCGAGCATTCAATCGACGTCTCAGTTCCCGAACCAACCTGCGTTCTCCGCCCATGTTGCCGACGTAGAGGTCGATCCGCAAACCGGCGGGGTCAAGGTCCTCCGCTACGTTGCGGCTCAGGATGTAGGGATCGCGATCAATCCCCTGTCCGTCAGGGGTCAGATCCAGGGCTCGGTGATACAGGGGCTCGGGCAGGCTTTGAGTGAAGCGAACATTTTCAAGAACGGCAAAATGCTCAACCCCACTTTCCTGGACTACAAGATCTTTAGCTCGCTCGATGCGCCGCCCGTCGAGGTGCATCTGGTGGAGCATGCGGCCCAGGACGGGCCGTTCGGCGCCAAGGGCATCGGTGAGCCATCGATCATCCCGGTGACAGCCGCGATTGCCAATGCGGTCTGTGACGCTGTCGGCGCGAGGGTCTTCGCTCTTCCCGCCAGCGCGGAAAACGTCTTAACGGCAATACAGGAGAAAAACAAAGAGCGGAAACTGTCCTGATAGGGTTACAGAAAAAAACAAGCAGAGGTGGGGATCATGCTGAGAAAACTCCTGATGGCGATTCTCGCACCTTGCGATTAGACCTCGTCAGCATTGGCTCTCTGATAATACCAAGCAGCTCTACAAGAGATAGGGACCGTTATCCCATCCCTACACCCGCAGCCTCGCTCGCGCTCCCCTCCGTCGCGGGCAGCCGCTTTTTGGCTTGCTTCTAACGGTGCCTGGCTGGACAACCAGGGTAAAATGGCATAAAAAAGCCAGGGACAGTTGGAAACAATCATCGCCTGCAAAATCTGCGGCCTGATGCAGCGTATGGAGGCGCTGCAGCCGGGCACGGCGGCCGAGTGTTGTCGCTGCGGGTCTGTCATCAGCAAGCACAAGGTCAACAGCCTCGGACGCACGGCGGCGTTCTCGCTGGCCGCGCTGATTCTTTATATACCGGCTAACATCTATCCGATTCTGCGTCTGACCCGTTACGGCGCCTATTCCGAAAGCACGGTTTGGGACGGTTGCGTGAGACTCTTTGAGGACGGCCAGTGGCTGGTGGCCGTGATCGTTTTTCTCGCCAGCATTCTGATTCCGCTTTTCAAACTGCTCGGGCTTTGCTTTCTGGTCATAACGACGAAATTCAAATCCGCGCGCCGGCGGCAGCAGCGAACCTGGATCTACAAGATCATCGAGGTGATCGGTCCGTGGGCGATGCTCGACGTGTTCCTCCTGGCGGTGCTCGTGGCACTGGTGAAGCTGGAGCAGATCGCCACCGTGCTGCCCGGCCCCGGGCTCCTGGCGTTCACCGTGGTGGTGGCGTTGACTATTTTGGCTTCGGCCAGCTTTGACCCGAAGCTGATTTGGGAGGAACCGGACAAAGGTTCATGAGCGATTCGGAAAAAACTCCTGAAGCCGCCGAGGAACTGCCCAAGGCGAAGGTGAAGAGAAGGAGATGGAGCTTCCCTGTGATATGGGTGGTTCCCGTGCTCGCCGCCATCGTTGCGGCCTATCTCGTTTACGACCGCGTCCGGGAGTTTGGTCCGAAAATCACGATCAAGTTCAAGGACGGCAGCGGCCTCAAGACCGGCCAAACGCCGGTCAAGTACCGCGGCGTGCAGATTGGGGAAGTGACGGCGGTCGAATTGAGCGAGGACCAGCAGCACGTGCTGGTGAAGGCGCGCTTGCGTCGCTCGGCCTCCTCGACTGCCCGGGAAGGAGCGGTTTTTTGGATCGTGCGTCCCGAAGTGGGGCTTTCCAACGTTGCTGCCTTGGGGACGGTCATTACCGGACCGGAGATCGGTGTGTTGCCGGGCACCGGAGAGGCCAGATCGGAATTTGTGGGCCTGGAGAGTTCGCCGGTGGCATTGGAACGCGGGGGACTGAAAATCGTTCTGCGCTCCAGCCGTCCCGGATCGTTGAGACCCAGTTCGCCGGTTTACTATCGCGGCGTCGAGGTAGGCACGGTGCAGGATGTCCAGCTCAGCGCCGACGCAGCCATGGTGGATATTCACGTGTTCATCAAGCAACGATACGCGAATCTGGTCCGGAGCGGCTCGAAGTTTTGGAATGTGAGCGGCGTGGACTTGAACGTCGGATTGTTCCGCGGCGTGGAACTCAAGGTGGAATCCCTCAGGTCGCTGGTGGCGGGCGGAATTACCTTTGCTACCCCGAACGATCCGAAAGCCAAGCCCGCTAAGAACGGGACGGTGTTCCCCCTGTACGACCAACCGAAGAAGGAATGGTTGAATTGGACGCCGAAGATACCGATTCAACCGGAGAGATAGCTGGAAAGGAGCCACTCGTAATGACCCAAGAATCTTTCTCCGTAACCGCCGGCGTTATGTTTTTAATCATCGCCATTTTTCATGTGCTCAGGATCATCATCGGCTGGGATGCGATCATCGGAGGCTGGGCGGTTCCGAGCTGGGTAAGCTGGCTGGCGATTATCGTTGCAGGATATTTAGCCTACGAGGGCTTCAGGCTGGCGAAAAAGGCCAGGTAAAGGCGTTGTGCTACATCCTGGAAGCAACATAGCGATATACGTATAAGTCGTGGTATTCGTCCACCTCGTTTCGCTTCATTGCCATTGCCGGAGCAAGAATAGAGTTCACAATTTTAAGTTCATGTTGGCGCTCTTCCGACAAGCAATAGGTATCGGCAAACTCTCTAAGCTTTCGGGTTAAAATCTCGTATTCGTACACAAGGGACCTCCAATATTCATCTCGGGATATCGTTGCCTCTGCAAGCTGCTTCATGACAACCTCCCGCCCAACCGCTTTTCTAGCCGGTCGCGCGCCATCTTCAAATCCTACCGCGCGATGGCGGCGGGACAAATGAGGTGAATCCCCGCAATTGACAGAGGAAAAACCCTGAAACATCGCTGGGAAAAATCTCAGAATCGGTTAAGGATAACCATTACGATTGAAAGAAGACGGCAACTGAAGCCGCCGCGGCGCATGACAGGAAGGGAGCGGCGGCGGCTGAATCCATACAAGGGGTTCTTCAAAGTGCTGGAGCGCCGCTTGGACATTTTGGTGTCGCGTTTTTTGTATCCCCATTTGCTCGGCGTCTGGAATCCTTACAGCTCGCTCCTTGCCCGGCGCTTTTCTCTGGCTGAAATCTCGATCTCTCCGGCGAGCTGGCCGAGAGATGCCGCCCGGCTTAGGGTTCTATTACTGTCGGACATTCATACCGGTATCTTTCTCAAGCCTGAAGTTTTGTCTGAAATCGTCGGTTCTTTGATGGAACTACAGCCCGACGTGGTGGCCGTTGCGGGTGATATTGTCACAGGCCGGCCAAGCGACCTCGACGGATCCCTACCCGCGTTGGCTCCGCTGTCGCGCGCCCCGCTGGGCGCTTGGTATTGCCACGGCAACCATGACTACTTTGGCGGCGCTCCTGGAGAGATTCGCGAACGTCTGCGCTCGGTCGGGATCACCACTCTCAGGAACGAGTCGGTGGTTTTAGCGCATGGGAACGGCAGGTTTATTCTTGGGGGAATCGATGATCGAATCCTGGGAACACCTGACTGGGACCGGCTGGTATCCCAAGACGGCCCACCGCACCTTCTACTGGCGCATCACCCGGATTTCTTTTACGAAGCTGAAGCGCGCGGCGTTGCGCTTACGCTGTCGGGTCACACCCACGGTGGTCAGATCCGTTTTCCAAACGGCCCGCCACTCGTGCGCCAGAGCCAGTTTTGTCTCGACGAGGGGGCTTATGCGTATAAGTCTTCTCTCCTCATCGTGTCGCGCGGGCTGGGAAGCGTGGGGCTTCCCTGGCGCTACGGAGCGGACCCTGAAGCTGTGCTTATTGAAATCATTGCGCCGAAATGATCCTGACTCGGCTGATCGTCAACCTTCTACGCTTTTTCCCGACCCTTGAGGGTCGGCTCGAGCCACTCGGCCACAAAGGCGACGAACCGGGCGCAATGTTCCTTTCTCTCCGGGCTGTCGAAGCCGGGGAAATCCCTTACGAGCTGCTGGCATGAGATCGTTTCAAAACGCTCACGGAATTCCTCGATCAGTCTCCCGCTCGACTCCATCGCTTGCGTTTTCTCCGCCCACCTTTCGACCCGGCCATACTTCAGGCCAATAGCCTGAATACCTCCGATGACGGCCCCGCACACCTGCTTTTGACCTCCACCCCCTCCGGCAAGCCCGGTGGCAGAGCGCACCACGTCATCGGCGACATGGAGAATGCCTGTGTCTCTCAGACTGAGCAGGAGGGCTTCCCCTCAGCCATAACCAAGCAGAAATAACTTTGCGGCAATATCCTTTGCTTCCATAGCAAAAAGTAGAGAAAGCGAATTCTCCCTGGTTTTCAAGAAATTGTCAACGTGATTCAGACGAGACCTTCGTGAGTCCTCAGCCCCTAGCCTAACTCGCCGTTTTGCGCTATTGATGCTGTCTGTCGGTGCCCAGGTGAAAAACGTGTCGCCAGGAGGGCGTCTATGAAAGATGAGATTATGGACTTAAAGCCGTACCTTCCCCAGTTATCTCTAGCGGAGAGAGACCGGCGGTGGCGGGCGGCGCGCGAGCAGATGGCTGCCAAGGGGATCGATTGCCTCGTCGTCTGGGGCAACACGATCTCTCAGGGCCTGGCGATGACCAATGTCCGCTACCTTACGCAAGTGGGGAGCTGGCACGGGGGAATCGCGCTCTTTGCGCTCGAAAACGAAGTAACTCTGTTCAATGCGCCGCGCCACATGAGCCTCCCCTACAATGGCTACCTCGCGGCTCAGGACTGGGTCCGGGATATTCGCCCCTATTCGATGAAAGCGATCATCGAAGAAATCAAAGGGCGCGGGTTGGAGCGCGGGAAAATCGGCGTGGTCTCCTACGGAAACGTGGTGGCTGGAAACAACCTCACCTATCACGATTACCTGGCCCTGCAGGCCGGGCTCCCCCAGGCAACCTTCACCGACGAAAGCGATATGATTGAGGAGCTAAGGAGAACGAAGAGTCCGGAAGAGATTGCGATGCTCGAAAAATCCGGCGCCATCGCCCGGAAGGTCGTCGAGACCATGATCCGGACGGCGGCTCCGGGAGTCCGGGAAAATGAGCTTTATGCGGCGATGATCCACACGCAGGTCGTCGAGGGCGCGGAGCCGAACATTTTCATCCTTATGAGTTCCGGACCGATCGGAGAAAACGGCGCGCTCAGGCGGCGGCTCCTTCACGGCAATGACCAACCCATCTGTCCAAACCGGCGCCCGCTGGAGAAAGGCGATCTCGTGATCTGTGAATTTCACGTGAGCTTCGGAGGTTATCTCTCGGCGGTGGAGTTCACGGTCGCCGTGGGCGAGCCGCCGCGGGAGTTGAGAGACCTGCACGCAGCGGCTGTGGAGTGCCTCCAGGCCGGCGTTGAGAAGTGCCGGCCCGGAACGACCGTGCATGAACTGGCAGCCGCCTTCCGCGAGCCGGCAAAACGGCGAGGCTTGGACTACATCGAGCTGGGCTTTCACAATCATGGCCTGTCTTCCGCCGACTTTCCGACCATCGTCTACAAGCCGGGCTGGGGCCGGATGGCCGGTGACGGCATGCCCGATTTTGCTCTGGAAGAACACATGGTCCTCGGAACCAACATCGACATCCACAACCCGCACTGGCGCGCCGACGTGGGAGTGATGTTGGGCGACACGCTCCAGGTTACTTCATCCGGAGGGCGACGGTTGGTCGGAATACCGCTCGAGCTTCCCGTAAAACATTGAGCAGGAGGAAAAGACGTTGAATACGATCGAGTCCGTAAAAGAAAAAATGGTCCTTGTCTGCAAGGTGCTCCAGCAGCAGCGATTGGTCGATGGTTACGGCCACGTAACCGTTCGCTTGCCCGATAACCGAATCTTGAGCACGCCGTTGATGCCGCCGGGTAAGGTGGCGCTGCGTGACCTCATCATTCTCGACATGGAGGGGCATAAGCTGGAGGGCCTGGGCGAGCCCAACGGCGAGACTCCTATGCATACCTCGATCTACAAGGCGCGGCCCGACGTCCAATGCATCCTTCACTATCATCCCGACGAACTCGTCGCCGTGGGGGTTGCCGGCGTAGACATCAAGGTCGTTGCCAACTGCGGAGCGCACTTTTACCGCGGGGTACCCGTCTTCGACTCGCCGATCCTCATCCGGACCAATGCTCTGGGAGACAAAGTTGCCGAGACCCTCGGAGATCGGAATGCCGTGCTTTTGCGCGGGCACGGCGGCACGGCCGTGGCCGACAACCTGGACGAACTCCTGCGCCTGGGAATCAATCTCGTGCGGACCGCCCGCATCCAGATCATGGCCTCATCGCTGGGGCCCGTGAAAACTCATAGCCGCGAGGAGGCGGAGGCAATCCTTGCAATCGAGCGGCGGGGAAACGCGATGCGCCGCTTCCTCGACTACTATATCTCCGAGACCCTCGACTGACCCGAAGGTCTCCAAAAAGCGGCGCCCCGTGGTGCGCCGAAAGACCCTTTACTGAATTAATCCGGTTACGTTGTCGAACGAATAACTGGCCTTGGTACCGTTCGGCTTGCTTGCCGTTATCGTGTAGGTGGTTTCTGTGGTCAGCGTAATTGTCATGGTCACACCGGGAGTCTGTCTTAGCCCAGTGGCGAGGAGATCCGCTATGATGGAGGTGTAGACACGTCTGTCCGCGTAGTAGGCCTCGATGGCAATGGTGGCATTCTTTATGTCCCTGATCATGTGGTCGTCGATGGCTCTCTGCTGATAGGAATTATATGCCGGAATCGCGATCGCGGTGAGAATCGAAACGATGGCGATCACGACCATCAGCTCGATCAGCGTGAATCCACGATCTTTTCGCGACCGGGGGTGGACCGGCTCTTGTTTCGCCTTCATGTCAGGAACCTCGCAAGAGAGAATTCATCGGTATCCGCATCGCTACCTCCCAAGATAAGGTCGGCCGCGAGTCCCCCCACCCCGTAACTAGTCGTCACCCCGTGGCCACCCAGGCCCGCAACCCAGAAAAAGCCCGTAATCCTGGGATCCCACCCGATTGCGAATCGACCGTCCGGAGAGAGCGTTCTAAGGCCCGCCCATCTCTTTTTGATCGCGATATCTGAGATTCTCGGCACGAAGCGCCGGATTTTCTCTGCCAGAAGTTCAGTGACCCAATCATCGAGCGGCGGGTCGCCCGGAGCCGTCTCCTCTTGGTCGCACGGGCAGAGCAGCAAGCCCCCCGCCTCCGGCCGGAAATAGAGATCGTGGGTCACGTCCCAGACAAAGGGCCATGCCGGATCAACCCACGCAAGCGGTACGCTAACAAACAGGTGACGCCGGCACGGTCGAAGCGGCGCATCGATAGCCCCCGCAAGCCTTCCGATTACGCTCGCCCAGGGACCAGCGGCATTTATGACAGCGGCAGCTCGAATCGTCTCGCCGGGCACCCGCACGCCGGTCACCCGGCCGGCTTTTACCTCGAGGCCTGAAACCGGACAGCCGTATCGAATCTCGGCTCCCTGCGCCGCAGCCGCTTTGAGATAACCCGTCAGCAAAGCGTGAATGTCAACGATGCCGTCCGCAGGGCACCAAACCGCTCCCTCGAAATCGGCGTCCTCAAGCACGCAAACACGCTCCTTTGCCTTTTCCGGCGACCAAATTTCCGCCTCTATCCCCTTCTGCCGGGCTACCTCAGCGTCTTTAAGCAATCTCCCCCACCCCTCACCGCTGCCCAAAAGCAAGGACCCATTTCGCTGAAAAAGCACCGGAACCGGCCAGTCCACTGGCAAAGACCGCAAGAAAGCCGCGCTTTTTAGCGCCAACTCGGCGATGACCGGCTCCGAAACCACCTGCCGCACCATGGCAGCGTTTCGCCCCGAAGAGTGAACTCCGGGAAGGCGCTCCTGCTCTAAAATCAGGATGTCTCTCACCCCTCGTCGTGCCAGAAATCCGCTTCCCCGACTCCTCCTCCTCTAAAACGATCGCTTTCGTGGGACAAACCTTGGCGGCGAACAGAATTTTTTGATCCGAGTCGCCCCCGGGATCCGTGACCACCGATATAAACTTCTCATCCAGCCTGAAAACTTTGGGCGCTGCCGCTACACATTTACCGTAACCCTCGCATTTCGCGCGATCCACCGTGATCTTCATGTCTTCCCCCTCCCGCCGTCTCAGGTTAGCCCCGACTTAGAACCCATTGTCCGTAACCCACCCCAACCTGATTATTTTATACAATCCGACCGAGTATTTCGAACGGTCCAGGGACAGGCCACGAACGCCCCTCTCCGCGACCAAGGGGGCGACCGAAGGGAGCGCGAGCGAGGCTGCGGACGTCCGATTACAAACGGCACGACTCATGGCACGCACCCATCGGCCGCAGCCGAGAGCGCGCTTCCCGAGGGAGCTTGGTCCCTCCTAAGGAAATCCCGAAGCGCTCAATTTCGGGCGCCAACTCTTCCTTGCGGACTGTTCCCTTCAAGAATGAACTAAGCTATAGTTACCCTTTGTGAGGATCCATCGCTATACGCAGTGGGACGGCAGCCAGCGGATTCAATTCCCCACCTCTGAAGACATTCTCCGGCATCTTTCCGACAGCTTTCTTGAAGAGGACGGGGTGCGTAAAGCGCTGCGGGATCTGATGCGCCGCGGACTTGCTTCCGAAGACGGATCGCGCTCAGTCAAGGGGATGATGGACTTTCTGCGGGAGGCCGATGAGAAGAAAAGACAGCTCCTGGAGCAATACTCCCCCGACTCCTTTAAGCTCTCGCCGGAGGAGGCCAGGTCGCTCAGCGGGAAGCTCAACAGCTTGGCGGAAAAGCTCGAGGCCTACCAAGAGAAGATGCGCAACTTCCTAGAGCGCCTTTCGGGTCACTATGCCCAAGACATGGGGGAGCTGGCGCGCAGGATGCAGGAGGCCCAGCAGCGCTATCAGGAATTACGCGACCGGCTCCGCGACCAGATCGCGCGGCGCAGAATGCGCCGCCCTCAAGAGCTCACCGGCCAAGGCCACCAGGATCTCGCCGAGATGCTGGACCGCATGAATCGGCTGCTGGAAGACGAGAATTTCCTCAAAAACCTCCCGCAGATGTTGGATGCAGCCGTCGAAGACCTCGATAGTCTGCTCGACAGTCTGGATTCTCTCACCCAGGAGCAATTGAGCCAGTTGAGTGAAACCTTGAGCCAGATGGAGCGCTTGGAGGAGCTTCTGAGGCAGTATCCCTTCCATGGAAACCAGCGAATGGGTGTGGGCGAAGCGGGACAGATCCTGGGGCAACTCCGTAGCCTGGAGCAGTTCATCCGGCGAGTCCAGAGGGGCATAGGGGATCTTTCGGATGCTGAACTCGCAGAGGTCCGTAACCTCCTGGGAGAGGAGGCCCACGAGCACCTCAAGTACCTGCGCGGGATCGAGCATATGCTGGAAGAGGAGGGCTACTTGCTGCGATCCGAAGAAGGCCTGCGGCTCAGCCCGAAGGGCATGAGAAAAATCGGCGACAAGGCGCTGAGAGAGATTTTTCAGATGCTCAACAAAAACCGCTGGGGCGACCATACAATCTCACTGCGGGGCGCGCAAGGGGACAGACTCGAAGAGACTAAAAAGTATGAATACGGCGATCCGCTGAACGTCAACATCGCGGAGACGCTCATGAATTCGTTGGAGGGGCGGGGTCGGGGAGTGCCTCTGCAGATTGAGCCCAAGGACTTTTCGGTCTACCGCCAGGAGCTGTCCACGGACTGCGAGACCGTGCTCCTGATCGACGTCAGCTATTCCATGCTCATGAATGATGCCCTGCATGCCGGAAAAAAGGTCGCCCTAGCCCTGCATCTGCTCATCGAGACCAAGTATCCCCAGGACACGCTCTATCTGGTCGCGTTCCGCTCGAATGCCAAAGTCATTCGAGCGGAGGACCTTCCCTCGATCGTGGCTATCACGTACTTCATGGAGCATGGCACGGATATCAAGGAGGCCCTGCGCTTCTCCCGCCAACTGCTGTCACCCCAGCGGAGCGCCAACCAGCAGATTATTCTAATCACCGACGGCGAGCCGACCGCCGTTACCCTGGATAGAGGA
>JACPFH010000418.1 GCA_016183075.1 Deltaproteobacteria bacterium
ACCCAGACGAGTACGTCAACAACATGAGTACAGGGTTCCCTACGCTTCAAAGATGGCTCTGGGAAGGATTCGAGGAGTAGCCTGAGCCTAACCAACCGGTTTGAGTCCGGCGCTCGGGTAGCGGGTCAGGCTTGCCTTTTTGCCATTTAGGTCCAACCGATGATCTAGCAGGCTGCGGAAAAACCCTCCGTTCACCCTTCGACAGGCTCAGGGCGAACGGAAGATGCCTTGAAATTATTGAGTATTTTCCGTTCGTGCTGAGCTTGTCGAAGCATGAAAACCACTTTTTCCGCAACCTGGTAGGTCTCTACTGGCAAGAAAACCTCGCATTCACTTTCCTGGAGCCTTTTATCACTCCTGGTGATTTGCGGTCTGGCAGGACTATTGACTTATTGGGAGCCGTTGCGTTGGCCGGCGCTCCGTTGGAGTAAGAGAAGATGGCGGACGAGCGGACCTGTCTGCGTGCCTGCCTGCGTGTACGCGCAAGCAGGTCCCCACAGGCAGGCCTGAAGACTGTCGCAGGGGGTTTTGAGAGGTGGTAAGATGACGTTATTCGGAAAGGGACCGTTATGAAGAGTATCGATGAGCGAATTAAGAATCTTCCTCCGGCGTTGAAAAAGGAGGTGGAGGAATTTGTGGGCTCGTTGCTGAAGAAGCAACGGAAAAAGCCGCTGGGGAAGCTCAAAATGGACTGGGCAGGGGCGCTTAAGGATTTACGGGACAAGTATACGTCCGTCGAACTTCAGCACAAGATTTCGGAGTGGCGAATTGGTGAAAGATGAGATTGCTCATCGACACCAATATTTTCCTCGAAATCATTCTACAGCAAGAGAAGGCGGATGATGCTGCGGCCCTGCTACGTAAGGCCGGTGAGCATGAGTTTTTCATCTCCGATTATTCCCTTCACTCGATTGGTCTTCTTTTGTTCCGGAGGAGACTGCATGATATATTTCGCAAATTCCTGAGCGATATAAGGGTAAATGCCGGCGTTACGCTGGTGTCCATCTCCATGGATGACATGGAGGCCGTCGTGAACGCCGCCATGATGTACAACCTCGACTTTGACGATGCTTACCAGTATGCGGTCGCTGAAAAGCACGGGCTCGGCTTGGTCAGCTTTGATAGCGACTTCGACCGGACTCGGCGCGGCCGAAAAGCACCGTCCGAGATATAAAGCTGGACAGCTAAGGCAGCCGCGTATGATCAAGGAGCATGACCGAGTAGTTTTGAGGAGGGCAATTCCCGATCAAGGGCTGAAGGTTGGCGACATTGGGACCGTCGTCCATGTGTATAAGAACGGGGAAGCTTTCGAAGTGGAGTTCTTAACTCTCCATGGCGAAACAGTAGCCGTCGCCACATTGGAGGCTTCGCAAGTCCGCCCGGTTCAGAAACGGGAAATCACGCATGCGCGACTGCTGCGGGCGTAGGAAACCTGCTACCTACCCAGATCACCAGGAAGGGCATGACTTCATCGGCCATCGTCCAAAAGCTCTGGAACTATTGTAACGTCCTGCGTGACGACGGGATGAGTTACGGCGACTACGTCGAGCAGTTGACGTATTTGCTGTTTCTCAAGATGGCGGATGAGCGGACCAAGGAGCCGTACAATCAGCCGAGCATCGTCCCGGAAGAATACGGTTGGGCAAGCCTCGTCAAAAGGGACGGCGATGAGCTATTCGACCACTACCGGCATCTATTGGAGGAGCTTGCCAAAGAAAAGGGGTTGCTGGCTCTCATCTTCAATAAATCCCAGAACAAGTTTCAGGACCCGGCCAAGCTCCGGCGCTTGATCGTTGACCTGATCGACAAGGAAAACTGGTCGATGATGAGCGCAGATGTGAAGGGCGACGCCTATGAGGGGTTGCTGGAAAAGAACGCTCAGGACGTCAAGACCGGCGCGGGACAGTACTTTACGCCGCGGCCTTTGATAGCGGGCATAGTGGATGTAATCGCTCCTAAACCAGGTGAGACGGTCTGCGATCCGGCCTGCGGGACGGGCGGCTTCATCTTGGCCGCGCATGACTACGTGGTCAATCACTACCCGCACATGACGACGGACCAAAAGAAGAAACTCAGACAGAACACATTTAAAGGCATCGAGTTGGTGCAGGGCGTGGCGCGGCTCTGTGCGATGAACCTTTTGCTTCATGGCATAGGCAGTACGGAATACGAGCCGATCGTTGTCACCGATTCTTTAGCCGCAGACCCCGGCGAAAAGTTTGACCTGGTTTTAACCAATCCGCCTTTCGGGAAGAAGAGCAGCATTACAATCGTCGCCGACGATGGCAAGGCTGTCAAAGAAAGAGAAACCTACGAGCGCGACGACTTCTGGGCCACAACTTCCAACAAGCAGCTCAACTTCCTCCAGCACGTCAAAACCCTGCTCAAGATCGGCGGCCGGGCGGCTGTCGTTGTGCCGGATAATGTTCTCTTTGAGGGCGGAGCGGGTGAAACAGTGAGGCGCAAGCTTCTCCACGAGTGCGACGTTCACACGCTCCTTCGGCTTCCAACTGGCTTGTTCTACGCTCAAGGCGTCAAGGCAAACGTCCTCTTCTTCGACAAGAAGCAGGCGAGCGAAACGCCTTGGACCAAGAAGCTCTGGATTTACGACCTGCGGACAAACAAGCATTTCACGCTGAAGACGAATCCGCTCAAGCGCGAAGACCTGGACGAGTTCGTCAAGTGTTACAATCCCGAGAACCGTTACCAGCGCGAGCCCACTTGGTCCGAAAAGAATCCCGATGGCCGCTGGCGGGCGTACGGTTACGAGGAGCTTGTCAACCGGGACAAAGCGAGCCTGGACATCTTTTGGCTCAGAGACGAAAGCCTCGAAGAATCCGACAATCTCCCCGATCCCGACATACTCGCGCGGGAGATCGTCGAAGACCTCGAAGCCGCTCTCGAACAGTTCCGCGAAATCGCTACTGATTTAGGCGCAGGAGGTCAGGACCTACAAAAGTCCTAATGGTCCTATCGCCTCCATAGCTCTGCGGGACGGTGGAAGGCCTCTCCACCGGCTTGACACCGCTCAGTTTTTCAATGTACACCTGCGCCATTACATCAGTCTCCGGAAAGGAGAAATTCCCATGCGCTCAAAACCGTATTGGTCCCCAAGATTCATCTCGACCATGCTCGGCCTTGCGCTTCTCGCCCCCGTCTCGGCCAACGCACAGCAGCTTCCCCGCTCGGTGACCGTTGCGTCCAATCCTCCAGGCACGGTGTTCTACGCCCTGGCCAGCGGGATTGCCAAGGTAGTGAGCGAGGGCGCGTCCTTCCAGATGGTTGTCCAGCCCTATACGGGCACGAGCACCTTCCTTCCGCTGCTCAACACCGGCGAAATAGACTTTGGCGTCAACAATGCAGTGGACATGGCGCTTACCTACAGAGGGCCCAACTTCAAAATCGGTGGTCGGAATCCCTTCCTCCATGCCCCGAACACACGCCTTGCGATGCGAGGGGCACCGTTGATTATCAGTATGCTCGTCAAGAAGGATTCGCCTTTCAAGTCCGTCCACGACGGCAAAGGCAAGCGGGTCACAGGAGAATATCCAGCCCAACTGGCAGTATGGTACAACATGTATGGGGCAC
>JACPFH010000022.1:0-2620 GCA_016183075.1 Deltaproteobacteria bacterium
CCGGCCGCTCTTCAAATAATCAATGAGCCGTTGCCCGGGCTGATCCTCCCTGTCGAAGTAGTTTTCGTCGCGCTCCGCGCGATCCAAAATGGAGGCGAGCCATCCGCAACCCCCCTCCATGAAGGCCACCCGCAACCCGGGAAAGCGGTCGAACACCCCGTGATAGATGAAAGAGACCGCCGCCACCATGAGCGGAAGTGGATGATGCAGGATGTGGGAGGCCGTAAAATTCGTGAACGTGTTCAAGCCGGCGCCCTGCAGGTTCGATCCGCCATGAACACCGAGAGCGCAGTCGAGCTTCTCGGCCTCCTCGTATATCGGCCAATACAACTCATGGCCCAAGTGCAGGGGTAGACCCGTCGATGGAAGCATGGCTCCGGGAAAACCTAATTCCTTGACCGCTCTTCTTAGCTCGCGCACGGATGCCGCAACGTCTTGCATCGGGATCAGCGCCATCGGGCGCAGTCGATCGCTCACTTTAGCGAAGCGGTCATAAACATAGTCGTTGTAGGCGCGGCAGACCTCGACGGCGTACTTTGGGATCTGAATGAATCCCACCGACAATCCTTCGGAAGTAAAAAGCACTGACCTTTCAATTTTCGCTTGCTCGAGAAAGGCCACCCAATCCTCAGCCGAGCCGGGCCTGTATTCGCTCGCGGTCACTCGCTGTTTAGCGCCGCTCTTCCCCTCATGAAGGGCAAAATGCATGCCGTCGAGAGAGGGAAATACTCCCTGGCGGTTTCGCGACGGCTTCAGCGCATGGCGCTTGATCCGAGCGCTCATGAACTCGGCCATCTCGGGGATCGATTCGACGATGTGCCCGTCACAATCGACGACCGAAAACCGCTCGTAAGACATCGAATCCTCCTACACCTTTAAACGGCTGAAACGATTTGAACGGCTTGAACGGCTCAAACCGGTTTGGCGTTCAAAACGTTCCAAACGTTCAAATCGTTCAAAATGGTTACGACCTGCGGCGAGCCGAATGACGATCGACAGTTAACGATTGACCAATCTACTTCGCCGGAAAGTCGGCCGTGGCCATGACTCCGCCGTCGACAAGCAAATTGGCCCCATAGATGAAATCGGAGTCGTCGCTTACGAGAAAGAGGGCCGCGCGCGCCTGATCCTCGGGGGTTCCCAACCGGTCGGCAAGGTTTTTGACCCCTCGCCCCGTGGCCTCGGTGTCATCCATGCCTACGGGCGAGCCCGACCGGTTCGGAGTCAGGCAATTGACGCGGATCTTATACGGCGCAAGCTGCACAGCCATGGCCCGCGTCAGGTTGATAACCCCGCCCTTCGCGGCCGAGTAGGCGATGGCGTCGCGCCGCCCGATGAGCCCCGAAGTGGAGGCAACGTTTAGAATCTTACCGCCTCTTCCCTGCTTGGCCATCTGTGCCCCGACGTATTTGCTGACGAGATAGGGGCCCTTCAATGTGATCGCGATCACCTTGTCGAACTCCTCCGCGGTGCTCTCCAGAATATTAACGCGATCCGTGACGGCGGCGTTGTTGACCAGGATGTCGATGCCACCGAAGCGCGCCACCACCTTTTTCACCATCTCCTGAACCTCGCTCGACTTCGACACGTCGCAAAGAACGAGCATCGCCTGGTGGCCCGACCGCTCCAGCTCGCTCACGACACTTTGCCCGCGCCCCTCGTGCGTATCCACCACCGCAATCTTCGCTCCCTCCGAAGCAAAGAGCTTGGTCATGGCCTTCCCGATGTTCCGGCCGGCCCCCGTTATAACCGCCACTTGATCTTTGAGCTTCATCGCATGTCCCCCCACGTCGACAGCCATAATGGCTTACGGTTTTTGCTTGGCTTCCTCCAGAGCAAGGAAAATCTTCTCGGCTTTGATTGGGAGATCCTTGATCCTCACCCCCACCGCATCGAAAATCGCGTTGGCGATTGCCGGGGCCACAGGTATTAACGCCGTTTCCCCGATTCCCTTCGCGCCGAAGGGACCCTCCGCTTGCGGAATTTCGATCAGGATCGGCTCGATGGAAACCGGCATGTCGCCCAGAGACGGAAGCACGTAATCCACGAAGTTGGGATTTACGAGCTGCCCGTTATCGAAGACGATCTCTTCGAAAAGCGCCTGGCCCATTCCCTGGATCGCGGCGCCCTCGAGCTGCTGGCGGCAGGCAAGCGGGTGAATCGCTTTCCCCACGTCGACCGACGTGACGTATTTGACAAGCCTCAGCTTCCCGGTCTCCGCGTCCACCTCGACCTCGGCCGCGCCGGCGCCCAAAAACCAGAAGGCTGAGGTGCTTTTCGCGCCTCGCTCATCGACCACTTTGGTCTTGACCTGACCCTGCCCTACCAGGGTTCCCCCGTGCATGCCGAAGCGCTTGAACATGATCTCCCGGTAATCGAGGACGGCTTCGGGAAGCCGGACCTTGCCGCCCGAGAATTTGATCTGGCTCTCGGGGATCGCGTACTCCTGAGTAACAACTCGTTTTAGCTGCTCCATCAGATCCTGCGCCGCGAGTTGTACAGCCCTGCCCACATGAAAAGTGGAGCGGCTCGATGAGGTCGTGAGATCGTAGGGCACCACATCGGTATCGACGCCCAGAACCTCGATGTCCTCAAGCGGAATCCCCATCTCCCGCGCCAC
>JACPFH010000022.1:2644-9128 GCA_016183075.1 Deltaproteobacteria bacterium
CTGAGCCCTGTCCCATCTCCACGGTTCCGGCGTAAATCGTGACGCTGCCGTCCTCATTGAGCTTCACGACGGCAGAGGAGATCGACGGCGTGATCGTCGCTTTGATGAGGCAGGCGATGCCCTTCCCACGCTTGAGCGGTCCGTTCGGATTCCTTTCCCGTTTTTCCTTCCAGCCGATCGCCGCCGCCGCCTTCTCCACGCAATCTTTAAGGCCGATGCTCGTCAGGATTTCGCCGGTGACGAACTCGCTGCCCTCGTCGTACGCGTTCTTCAGGCGGATTGCGAGCGGATCCATCTTCAGCGCCGCCGCTATGACGTCCATCTGGGACTCATGGGCCCAGGCGGATTGCGAAACGCCAAAGCCACGGAAGGCGCCCGCGGGCGGCTTGTTGGTATAGACCGACAGAGAATCGATCTTGACGTTGGGAATTTTATAGGGCCCCGCGGCGGTGTAACCCGATTTTTTGGCCACCCGTGGTCCGATCTCCGCGTACGCCCCCGTATCGAGCAAAACCTCGCACTGCCGCGCCACCAGCGTGCCGTCCTTCTTGACCCCCGTTTTCATTTTGATAACCGCGGCATGTTTCGTGATGGTATAGAAGACCTCTTCGCGGCCGAGGGCGATCTTGACCGGTCTCTGCGCTTTTCTGGCCAGCGCCACGGTCAAGGGCTCGAGCTTCGGATAAACCTTGCCCCCGTAGCCGCCGCCCAGGTAGGGCACGATGATCCGCACTTTGGACACGGGAACTTTGTATATGTTGGCGAGTTGCGTTCGAACCACGAAAGGGTTCTGGGTCGTTGACCACACAACGATCCGGCCGCTTCGCTCTACCGAAGCGATGCACGCATGAGGCTCCAGGGCGCAGTGCTGCGTGGTCGGCAACGTGAACGTGTCTTCAAAGATATAGTCGGATTCGGCAAACCCTTTCTCGATATCCCCCTTGACGAGCTTGAAGTGGGTGCAGATGTTGGTCCCTTCAACCGGCTTTAGCTCAGCCAAGTCGGCAAAGCCGCGCTCGGGAATGCGAATCGATTCGTGCAGGAGGGGAGCTCCCTTGGCAACCGCAGCCGCGACATCCGTGACGGCCGGAAGCTCTTCGTACTCGACCTCGATCCGCTCCAGGGCCGCCTCCGCCGCCCCCGGCGTCAGCGCCGCCACCGCGGCCACCGGATCGCCAACGTGCCGGACTTTATCCACGGCGACGATCGTCTGGTCTTTAAAGACCGGGCCGTAGTAAGGATCGATCCCCTGGTCGTGCAGGATGTCGTCGCGCGTGAGGACCGCGATGACGCCGCGGAGAGAAAGCGCCTTCGAGACATCGATGTTTCGAATGCGCGCGTGGGGGTACGGGCTTCTCAGGATCTTCCCGTGACACATGGCGGGAACTTTCAGGTCGGCCAGGTAGCTCGCCCGCCCCGTGACCTTCGCCTCGTAATCCAGCCGCCGCACAGAATCAACAACGTCCATCGGCTCCATAACGGACTCCTAGCGCCCGGCGACCTTCTGGATCGCGCGCATAATCTCCTGGTAGCAGCCGCAGCGGCAAAAGTTTCCCGCCAGGTAACTGCGGATCTCTTCCTCGCTCGGATGCGGGTTCTCATCCAACAGCGCCTTGGCGGTCAGGAGAAATCCCGGAGTGCAGTAGCCGCATTGAAGCGCGCCGAACTCCATAAAGGCTTCCTGCAGAGGATGCAGTTGCCCGTCTTTGGCCAGCCCTTCCACGGTCAATACATCGCTCCCGTCGGCATCCACCGCCAGAACCGAACAGCCGCTCACGGGCTTGCCGTTCAGGAGCAAAGTGCAAGTGCCGCAGACCTGAATGCCGCACGCGAACTTGGCTCCCGTGAGCCCGAGGCTTTCCCGCACGACCTGTAGCAACATCTGGTGTGTCTCCACCTCGATCGCGGTATCGATACCGTTGACGCGAAAATGGATGCTCTTTTTCATAACGCCAGATCAGCTCCGTGAGGCGCTTTCATAAGCCTGGGCCAGGGCCCGCCTCACCAGAACGCCCACGACGGCCCGCTTGTACCGCTCCGAGCCGCGCAGGTCGCTCACCGGGCTGCACTCCCCCGTGGCCACGGCGCCAGCCTCTTCCGCAAGCTTCGGGTCGAGAGGCTTCCCAGCCACCAACGCCTCCGCCTTCTTCGCTCGCAGCGGGGTCGGCCCGACGCACCCGAGCACGATCCTCACGGTTTGGCAAAGCCGCTGCGGGCCGAGACTTATGCGGGTCGCCACCCCGACGCACGGCTTGTCAACCACCGAGCTGCTCGAAAAGCGGATATATTCGATCCCCGTGCGCTCGGGAACGGGCGGAACAATGACTTGCGTTACGATCTCATCGCCGGCAAGGCGAGTCTGGTAGTAGTCCACATAGAGATCCTCAAGGGGCATGACCCGCTCGCCGCTTGACGAAGCAATTTTGATGCGGGCATCCAGCGCGATGAAAACCTGCGGCAGGTCGGTCAGCGGCTCTCCGGAAGCCAGGTTCCCCCCTACCGTCGCCATACTGCGCACCCGGATGTTGGCGACATCTTTTTCGACCGCGCACAGAATCGGAAGCTTTTCTTTCACGATCCCAGAGGTCTCCAGCTCGTGATGGGTAACCAGGGCGCCGATGGCCAGGCCTTCCTGGGGGTGAAAATCAATGCCTTTAAGTCCGGAGATCCGCTTGATGTTGATCAGGGTCTTGGGTTCGAGCAGCCCCTCTTTCATCAGGATCGTCATCAGCGCGCCGCCCGCAAATACTCGCGCCTCGCCGCCGCCCTTTTTGAGCAGAGCGCAGGCTTCGCTGACCGTCGTCGGTTCCAAATACTCGAAGGGCTTCATCGATCAGACGTATTTCACTTTTTCCACGCCCGGGACCTTGACCTTCTCGAACCGCTCCCGCTCTCCGAGGGGCGCGGTGGCGTCGATTCCCCAACCCGCGCTGGTGCGGGGCTTCGGCGCCGAAGGATCCAGCGTCGAGCAGGCGAGGTTGGGAACAACGATGATATCGCGATCGGGCTGCATCCGCGTGCTCAGCGCCCACTCGACATCGACCGGGTCATAAATGTCGATGTCGTCGTCGACGACGGTCACTTGTTTCAGGCCGATTCCAAGCGCTAGCAGGCCGAGGATCAGGTTTCGCGCTTCCGAGTCATGCCTCTTGTGAATCGAGACCACGACATGGTGGCGGAAAGTCCCACCCGGCGTAACATGAACCGCCTTCACCTCCGGGACGATCTTCCGGGCTTCGCGGTAGACGACGGCCGCGTTGGCGTACTCGATGAGAGTATGGTTCTCGGTCACCGGCATTCCCGTGAGCGCGGTCTGATAGATCGGGTTCTGCCGCATCGTAATCGCCGTCACCTTCATGACGGGAGCCTGTTTCGCTTCGCTGTAGCAGCCGGGATACTCGCCGTAGGGGCCGTCGGCAACCCGCTCTCCCGGGACGGTCACCCCTTCGATGACCATTTCCGCGGTCGCGGGCGCGTCCACATCGATGGTCTCGCACGGGACGAGCTTTACGGGGGCGCCGCGCAGCCCGCCGGCAACGTAAAACTCATCGACCCCCCATGGCACCTTGGCCTGGGATCCGATGATGATCGCGGGATCGACTCCGATCGCGGTTGCCACCTCCAACCCCCTCCCCTTCTCCTCCGCTTTCAGAATCATGCGGCCCAGGTGATGATCCACAGGCGCCCACAGAGAGAGCCGATCTTTTCCCAAAAGAAGCATCCGGTGGATCGACACGTTGCGATATCCGGTGTCGGGATCCTTGCCGATCTGAACGCCGATCGTGATATAGGCGCCGCAATCTTTCTCCGAATGGATGACCAGCGGCAAGCGACGGAGATCGACCTGGTCTCCCTTCCAGCAGATTTCTTTGACCGGCGCCGATTTGACGATCTCCGGCGGGATCCGCTTCTCCTCCAGCCGCAGGTATTGTTCAAGCAATTGATTTTCCGGAATCCCCAACCCGAGCGCGATCAGTTTGCGCGTCGCGAATAGCCCTCCGAGCACACGCCAGCCTGGAAAGCCTTTGACTTTTTCAAACAGCAGCGCCGGTCCGGCAACATCCGACGTCTTCCGAATCCCGGCAGCGATCTCGAACTTTGGATCCACTTCCTCCTGGACTCGAAGGAGCTGACCCTTTTCCTCAAGGTAGGACAGGTAGCCTCGCAGATCCTCAAACATGGCTTCTCTTCTCCCCTTGCTGCAACCGTAACATTGGGGAACTTATTCCCCACCTTATGGGCAAGTCGCGCACGTTTCAACGTCTCGCCTTCTTGTATAAGTAGAGCACGGCCCCTGTCAAGAAAGACGCCGCAATTGGCCACGGGCGAAGCATCAAATACTAAGGGAGCTACAACGGCGACGCGGCTCGCAGCGAAACATGCACGGGGCAACGGAGGCGACGGAGGGGAGCGCGAGCGAGGCTGCGGACGTCCGATTACGAACGGTACGACTCATGGCAGAGGCCCATCGGCCGCGGCCGAGAGCGCGTTCCCCGAGGGAGCCTATCCAAGCAAGGCCCGAAAGAGTCAATGCGAGAGGCCGTAGAGCGGAGGGAGCCGGAACGCCCCAAATTTCGGATGCAAACCCCGATGGGCAGCGACTTGACAGGCAGGGAGTCTAAGGGAGTATAGACTCTGTTGCCTGGAAGAGCGAACATACACGAGCAGGTGGCCTCAGCGCCGCAACAATACTCGCCGGGGAGGTAATAGGTCATGGCAAAGGATTTAAGAACTTATTTGCAAGACCTCGTTGAAAAACGCCCGCAGGAGGTGGTGGTTGTGGACCGTGAGGTCGATTGGCGCTTCGAGGCCAGCGCAGTGGTGGAAAAATTTGAACGAGAGGAAAAGTTCCCTCTGGTTTTCTTCAGGAAGATCAAAGGGTCCGAGATCCCCTTGATCATTAACCTGGGAGCCTCATACGAGCGTCTAGCTCTGGCTTTGGGGTCCACATCGGTGGAACAGATGGAAAAGGATCTAGCTCAGATGGAGCGAAATCCCATCCCTCCCCGCGAGGTCTCCCGCAAAGACGCTCCGGTGAAGGAGGTCATTTTAAAAGGGGACCAGGCGGATCTCGATCTCCTTCCCGTCCTTACGCATAACGAATTTGACGCCGGGCGTTACATCAACGCGGCGGCCATGATTTGCAAAGAGCGCGGCAGCTCCGTGTGCAACATGGGGATCTATCGCCACCAAAAGCAGGGTAACAGGCAGCTAGGGCTGATGATCAATCCTGCGAATCACGCGAGCTATGTGAGGGCTGAGTATGAGGATCACAACGCGTCCATGGAAGTGGCCTTAGCCATTGGCCATCATCCCGCACTGAATCTAGCCGCGGTCACCAAGCAGCCGGGGATTGGACAGGAGCTAGAAGCAGCAGGGGCATTCCTGGGAGAGCCACTGGAGATGGTCAAGGCTGAGACTGTGGATCTGCTGGTTCCCGCGCGAGCTGAGATCATCATTGAAGGGGTCGTTGCTCCCCACAAAAGGCAATACGAAGGCCCCTTCGGAGAATGGCCCCATTATTATTACAAAGAGGGGGATCAACCCTTCATCGAAGTGACCGCGATGACCATGAGAAGGCGACCCATCTACCAAAGCATCCACAGCGCTCACTTTGAGCATAACATCATTGGCGCTGCCTCACGCCTCGGAAGCCTCTACCGCCGCATCAAAGAAGCAGTCCCTAGCATAAAGGCGGTCAACCTGCCGCTCTCGGGGGCGGCTCGGTCACACTGTTATATTTCGCTCAAGAAGCGAACCGAAGGGGAGCCCAAACAGGCGGCTCTTGCGGCATTTATCACCGAGCCTGCAATTAAGCATGTCATTGTTGTCGACGAGGACATCGACGTCTTCAACGAGACTCAGGTCCTTTGGGCCCTGGCAATGCGTTTTCAGGCCGATCGTGATTTGGCGATTATACCCAACATCATCGGCTCCCACTTGAATCCCACGGCTTACGGATATGATCGGATGGAAAAAGGCCCCATGGAGACCAAGCTGATCTTTGATGCGACAAAACCGCTGCCGCCATACGAGTTTCCCAAAGAGGCCAAAGCTCCTGAAGAAGTGGTTCAAGGGATCGCCTTGCAGCAATACGTGCGCCCGTTTGATCCGGTTAAAGATCTCCAGGTGATCAGAGGCTCTTAGGGCCGGGAATGGTCGAGATTCAGCAGGTCTCCAAGAGTTTCCAAAAGGCGGTTAAACAGAACCCTACGGAGGTCAAGGCCCTGGCAGAGGTAGAGTTTTCCATTCGGGAGAAGGAGTTCGTCAGCATCATCGGCCCCAGTGGCTGTGGCAAGACCACGCTTTTGAGAATCATCGATGGACTCATTCCCTGCGACGGCGGGCAGGTCCTCATCAACGGCAGAAAGGTGACCGGGCCTGGACCCGATCGAGCCGTGGTCTTCCAAAACTTTGCCTTGCTCCCCTGGCGGACGGTTCTAGCGAATGTCGAGTTCAGCCTGGAACTCCGCGAGGTGCCGAA
>JACPFH010000419.1 GCA_016183075.1 Deltaproteobacteria bacterium
CGCCTAAGGTGGCTCTGACTGCCTGCATGCGCAAACTGCTCACGATTCTTAACGCGATGCTCAAACATAAGGTTCGCTGGTCTCCGGTAATGGCTTAAGTGTGTTGACTTTTAAGACAGTTGCTAATGCCTAGCAGTAATGAGTTTCGACAGAATCCCCTACGTGGCATTGGGGATAAACCTGCCCTGAGCCTAGTCGAAGGAACGTGTTGGACTAAGCCGCTGAGCCGAATTTACCCCTTAGCTATGGGGATTGTAAAGGGAAATTGTTTCGTCATCAGCCGTTGCTGACAAACGCTGGTCAACATGACCTCATTATGGCTGCCAGGGGCTTGGCAAGTGTTGTCCGTTTGGGGTAAAGAGAAAAAGAAACGGCTGAGGGATTGGGCATGTCGACCATCGCGCGGGGCAGCATTGACAGAGATTCCCAATATGGCTAACATAGCTATATGAAGAAAGCCAAGATCGCGGATCTGAAAAACAATCTCTCCCGCTACCTGGATCATGTGAGGGGTGGACAATCGGTGCTGGTGCTCGACCGGGATCAGCCTGTCGCCCAGATTGTTCCTTTGCGTCAGTCTGACCGCAGCACTATGGAAAATGAGTCTAGGCTTACGCGTCTTGAACGGAAAGGGTTCATACGCCGGGGCTCCGGGGGCCTTCCCGCCTGGCTCGGAAAGCGGAAGCCGCCGCGCCTTCGCGGCAGCGTCCTCGGCGACCTTCTGAAGGAACGCGAGGTTGGGTGGTGAGATTCTGGGACACATCCGCACTCATTCCTCTAATCGTTGCTGAACGCACGACATCACGGGCGGAGCGCTTGCTGCGCGCTGACCCTAATGTGGTTGTCTGGACACTCACACGGGTGGAATTACTGTCAGCGCTCGCCCGTCGGCGGCGGCAGGAGCCGAGTGCGGCGCGACGGCTGCTCGCTGCTCGACGGGAGATCCTGAGCGCTTGGCAGCACTGGTCCGAAATAACGGCGGTGGAGGTGGTCCGCCGTTATGCCGAGCGCGTTGTCGAAACTCACCCCATAAGAGCGGGGGATGCGCTCCAGATCGGTGCCGCTCTCGTTGCAGCCGAAGACGATCCTGCGACTCTGGAATTTGTGACCTTCGATCAACAGCAGGCCGCCGCCGTGGAACGGGAAGGTTTCCGCGTGGTGGGCGAGGATTAAAGAGCAGGCGGTGAGCGAAGCGTTCGATATCTCTACCATCGCTCGCGGCGCGCGCATCCGCCGCTCCCCTTATTTTGAGGCGACGCAACGTTACGGCTGCAAGAGCTACACTGTCTATAACCACATGTACCTGCCGAACTATTACACGGATCCGATCGACGAGTACTGGAAGCTCATCCGCGACGTCGTCCTATGGGATGTGAGCGTGGAACGGCAGGTGGAAATTACCGGGCCGGATGCCTTTAGGTTCGCTAACCTGCTCACGCCGCGCGACTTGAGCCAGTGCCAGGTAGGGCAGGGCAAATATGTGCTCATCACAGCCGAAGATGGCGGGATTATCAACGACCCGGTGCTGCTGCGCCTCGGCGAAAACCACTTCTGGCTTGCGCTCGCTGACAGCGACGTGCTGCTCTGGGCCAAGGGGGTCGCCGTTCATGCCGGGATGAACGTCGAGATTCGCGAGCCGGACGTTTCTCCTGTGCAGGTTCAGGGGCCGAAATCCAAATTTGTGATGACGGATCTGTTCGGTGGCAAAGTCGTGGGCTTTCCCTACTACCATTTTATCGAGACCAAACTCAATACCATCCCTGTCGTGGTGACCCGAACCGGCTGGACCGGAGAGGTCGGGTATGAAATTTACCTGCGCGACGGCACTCGGGGGATAGAGCTGTGGGAGAGGATTATGGAAGCCGGCAAGCCCTACAACATTGCGCCCGCTGGTCCCTCAGACATCCGCCGCATCGAGGCAGGAATACTCAACTGCGGCGCCGACATGACCCTCGACAACAACCCTTACGAGGTCGGCTTGGATCGACTTGTAGACTTGGAAAAAGAGGACGATTTCATCGGCAAGGAGGCTCTCAGGCGGATCAAGACCGAAGGAATCAGGCGCAAGCTTGTTGGTGTGGATATTGATGGCGCGCCGGTGGAATTTAATATAACACGTTGGACAGTGAGCCGGAACGGAAAACCAGCAGGCCATATGACTTCGGCGATCTATTCACCACGACTTGAGAAAAACATCGGCTACGCGCTGCTGTCGCTCGAGTATGCGGAGTTGGGGACGGCGCTTACGGTCGAGGTCCCTGGTGATGGAGAAAGGCCCGCCACGGTAGTGCGAAAACCGTTTGTTGACCCGAAAAAAGAGATACCGAAATCTTGATACGAGGCACTAGGCATTAGGCAATAGGCAACAGTAAAGAAACGATTCCTAATACCTGATACCTGTTGCCTTTCGCCTGCCATGAATATCAAGCTCACGATCGAATACGACGGCACGGTGTATCACGGCTGGCAAATCCAGCCGAACGGTCGGACGCTCCAGGAGGTTCTGGAACAAGCGATCGAGAAACTGCTCGGCGCCAAGACCCGTGTTCATGGCTCGGGCCGTACCAATGCCGGCGTTCACGCGTTGGGTCAGGTGGCCAATTTTATTTGCGAGCGGCAAGTTGACCTTAAACCATTGCACAGAGGGTTGAATGCTCTAACGCCGCACGACATCGTGGTCAAAAACGTCGAGCAAGTCGCAGACTCCTTTGATGCCAGACGGGATTGCCGCAGCCGCGTCTACG
This sequence comes from Deltaproteobacteria bacterium, assembly GCA_016183075.1. Lineage (GTDB taxonomy): Bacteria > Desulfobacterota > Binatia > UBA9968 > UBA9968 > 2-12-FULL-57-22. The sequence continues at coordinate 2,745 of JACPFH010000419.1, forward strand.
AGTATCGAATCTGGAATCATCCTTTACCTTCGGCCTTCCACCGCCGATATTCCTGGCACGTTTTTGGCTCCTTGAACCTCGGGGCTATGGAGGAAGCAGTCCGGTTCCTGGAAGGGGAGCATGACTTCGCCTCCTTTCAAGCGTCGGGGTGCGACGCCGCGCATTCTGTGAGAAGGGTATATCGCAACACTTTGAGCCGCCAGGGGGAGCTTTTGGTTTATAGCATTGAGGCGACGGCCTACCTGAGGCACATGGTGCGGAATATCATCGGGACGCTCGTGGAAGTGGGTCGGGGCCAGCGCAGCGTCACAGATTTTGCCGATTTGCTGCCGGCTCGAGACCGCACCCGCGCGGGCCCGACCGCTCCGCCGCAGGGCCTGTTTCTCGTGGAAGTGAAGTACTGAAAGGTGGCAGAAAGCGGGAGGCGGAGAGCAGCATCGGATGAAAAAGCTCCTTGTGATCTTCGCCTGCCTCGTTCTCATCTTTCTCGCTTTTTTGCCTCAGATTCGCCTGGGAGTGCTCACGGCGCTCTTCATCCGCGATGTGTTGGATGAAGTCCCGGTTCCCGCGCCGCACCGCGGGGCTCTCTCCTGGGTGACTGCGACCCCATCGGTTAGCTCCGTAAGCATCGGCCACGGCGCAAGAACGATCGCTGCGGATCTTTACTTCCTCCCGACCGGGAAAAAGCGCGGCGCGATCCTCCTTACGCACGGTATCATCGAAGCCGGGAAAGATGATCCGCGCTTGATTCGCTTCGCTTATTCGCTTGCCCGGACAGGTTTTGCCGTCTTGGTGCCGGAGCTTAGGGGGATGAAGTCCTTGAAGGTCCTCATGAGCGACGTCGAAGACATCGTGGCTTCCTTTCAGTACCTTGCGGCTCTTCATGACCTTGTCGACGAAAAAAAGGTCGGCCTTTTGGGCTTCAGCTACGCGGCGGGGCCGACACTCATGGGAGCGGCGAATCCGGAAATACAAGAACGAGTGAAATTTGTGGTGTCGTTTGGCGGTTACTACGACCCCATCAATGTTATCCGCTTCATTACCACGGGTTACTACGAATACGGGGAAGAGAGAGGCGTACTGCAGCCGGAACCCTACGGGAAATGGGTTTTTTTCATCAATAACTTGGAGTACGTGGAGAGCCCGAGCGACCGGAGCCTGCTTGAAAAGATCTTCGCTCTCGAGCAGGAAGGAAAAAAAGAGAAGATCGAACCGTATCTTGGACAGTTGAGCCCGCAGGGAGCGTCCCTCTACGAGCTGCTGATCAACCAGGATCCGCAGCGCGTCGAGGCGCTCGTTGAAAAGATCGACCCGCGCGTTCGCGGCTACCTCGAGAAGCTCTCTATGGCGCCCGTAATTCCCTCAATTCAGGCCTATTTGATTATCGGCCATGGAAGCACCGACCCGCTGATTCCATACACGGAGAGTCTCAGGCTTGCGGACGCCGCGCCGGACAGGCGGAAAGTACACGTGGCGATCTTGAGACTTTTTAGCCACGTTGACCCGGCGCGGCAGCGCTTTTCGGCGCGGGAGTACCTGACGACCTATCTCCCCTCGATGGTTGACTTCTATTTTCTTATTTACGACCTTCTCAGCCAGCAACAATAGAGATCAGGGGATGGACCAAGCTCCCTCGGGAAGCGCGCTTTCGGCTGCGGCCGATGGGTTCGAGCCATGAAGGAAAGGGGGTCGGGCTTCGAAGTGAAGTGGATGGTTTGACAGGTTGTTTGAGTATCCTTTATAGAGTTTAAAGGTTGAGAAGCCTGCATCGAGGAGGAGGCACCTTATGTGTGACATGGCCGAAGAGGTTGGCGTTGTCGATCCGGCATCGGCGAAGCGAGAGAAGACAGCACCCGGTACATTTCGGTCACTGGAGTTGGCGGAGCTTTTGCCCTTTGCCCGGTCAGTGGCTGGATGGGCCGAGACCCGGTGCAGCCACGTGGGGTTTGTCGGCTACGGGAAGACCGTCGCGGGGAACAAGGTTTTGATCGCGGTCGACCGCGAGTACGATCCGGAGATCCCTCACGCCATGGCTGAAGCGCTTCGGGAGAAGGGCGCGCATGTCGACATCCTGACACTCGACATGGGGGAGCCGGACCGGGAGTTCGACTTCCTCGACGAGGTCCGCGTCATCATGCGGCGCGGGCCGTGGGAGAAAAATCCCCGGCGGTGGGAAGGGATTCCGTTCGTCGAAGAATTCGCTGCTCGGCGCGGATACGACCTGCTCGTTCACGGCAAAGGCGGGCCGATACCTAAGACCGACTTCCGCTATGAGCAGATCCCGTGGCTCAAGGTCGAGCATTTCCGCCAGCCCTCCACTGTCTATCCGCTCGAGCTTCACTTGCTGATAAACCGCAAGACTTGGGCGCCGATCTGGGAGCACGGCCGAGGGGGAAAAGCCAGACTTACGGACGCTGAGGGCACCGACATATCCTGGAGTTACTGGGGAGAGTACTACGATGGCAGTCGCTACGGCTTCTCCGCCGAGCCCCGCAACGGGCACCTCTTCAGCCATCCTATCCCGCCTCTGATTGCCAAAGAAAACGCTGCCGGCGTGGTTGCGGGGACAACGAGCCATTTCTCGCGCGCCTTCCCCCATGTCAAGGTAGAGCTTGAAGGTGGCCAGATCGTCAAAGTGACAGGCGGTGGGGCTTACGGTGATGCCTGGCGAGATCTGCTTGAGGAAAGCAAACGGACGCAGTATCCCTGTTTTCCTCGGCCGGGTCTTTTTTATCTATGGGAGGCTGCCA
>JACPFH010000446.1 GCA_016183075.1 Deltaproteobacteria bacterium
CCCGGCGCCGGCGCGAGCAAGTCTGGGTTCCCTATTCTGCCGTCTCGGAGCACCTAAAGAAAGCGATCTTGTTAAGCGAGGATGCCGCGTTTTTCAGCCACAAAGGGATCGATTTCTACGAGCTCAGAGAGTCGGCCAAAAAGGACTGGAACGAGGGGAGATTCAAACGTGGCGGGAGCACGATCACCATGCAGCTCGCCCGGAATCTCTATCTGGATCCGTCCAAGAACGTATGGCGCAAGTTAACAGAGATCGCTATCGCTTGGAAACTTGAACAGGCGCTTTCGAAGCAGCTGATCTTCGAGCTGTACATCAACGTGGTGGAATGGGGACCCGGCATTTACGGGGCCGAAGCCGCAGCCCGCCACTATTTCCTCAAGCCGGCTATGGCCCTCGACCCGATCGAGGCGGCAACTCTCGCGGCTCTCCTTCCCAATCCGTTGAACCCGCGTGAAAAAGGCTTGCTCTATCGGCGCAATCTTGTTCTCACCCGAATGGCGCGAACTGGGCACATATCCGAGCTGGAACTCGTCGAAGGGGTCAAGACTCCCCTTTTCGGCAACGGTCAGGGACGGATCGAATCCGCAGGGGAGCCCGAGGGGGCCACAAATTGGGCCGGAGGGGAACTTTCCCCCTAGCAATCCCGTTTGTACGACAGAATCGGGATGCTTATGCTCATCAAAAAACCAAGTGATATAAAGGAAAAGGAAGTCACACCGAAAGAGCTTTATCTCAATCGTCGCCGCTTCCTCAAAACCGCTTCGATTGCCGCGGCCGCCACGGCGGCCGGAGCCGCTTTTCCCGGGATTTTGGCGTTCCCGCGCGTGTCTCGAGCCACGACCAAACTGGAGGGAACACGCAAAAGCCCTCTCAGCACGGACGAACCTTTAAACTCGTATAAGCAGATCACCACGTACAACAATTTCTACGAGCTCGGCACCGATAAGGAGTCGCCGGCGCGAAATGCCAAATACCTTGTGACCAGACCTTGGACTGTCGCGGTCGAGGGGGAGGCTAAGCGCCCGAAGGTATATGACATCGACAGCATCATGAAGCTCAGCCCTCTGGAGGAGCGCATTTACCGCCTGCGCTGCGTCGAGGCCTGGTCTATGGTCATCCCTTGGGTTGGGTTTCCCCTGAGCGCTTTAATCAAGCAGGCCGAGCCTACTTCCAATGCAAAATACGTGGAATTTACCACACTCTACGATCCAAAACGGATGCCCGGCCAGCGCAGAGCCGTCCTCGACTGGCCTTACGTCGAGGGACTTCGAATGGACGAAGCGATGCATCCCCTGACAATTCTTGCCGTCGGGCTCTACGGTGAGATCCTCCCGGCTCAGAATGGCGCTCCGCTGCGCCTCGTGGTGCCGTGGAAATACGGCTTTAAAAGTATCAAGTCGATAGTCAGGATCCGCTTCGTGGAGAAGCAGCCGCTGACGGCGTGGGTGAAGTCCGCATCCCACGAGTACGGTTTTTATTCCAACGTCAATCCTGAAGTCGATCACCCGCGGTGGAGCCAGGCGAGGGAGCGAAGAATCGGAGAGTTCTTCAAGCGGAAAACGCTCATGTTCAATGGTTACGGCGAGCAGGTGGCACAGCTCTATCAAGGGATGGACCTCAAAACTAATTTCTAGAAACTAAAAACTCATGAGACGCTTTATTGCGATACGAGCCGCTGTTTTTTTCGCGTGTCTGATCCCCTTCCTGCGGCTAGCGTTTGACGCCGTCACCGATAATCTGGGCGCGAACCCGATCGAAGCCATTACCCGCTTCACGGGCGTTTGGACGTTGATCTTCCTCCTCATCACACTCGGCGTCACGCCCCTCAGAAAAACCACTGGCTGGTATTGGCTCATCAAACTCCGGCGCATGTTGGGCCTTTTTGCCTTCTTCTATGCCTGTCTCCATTTCGCGACCTATATTGTGCTCGATCAGTTCTTCGCAGCCGAGGAAATCTTGAAGGATATCGCCAAGCGGCCATATGTCACCGTGGGCTTTGTAAGTTTCCTGCTTCTTATTCCGCTAGCGATCACGTCAACAAGCACGATGATAAGGCGACTCGGGAAACACTGGCAGAAGCTCCACCGCATAGTTTACCCGATTGCCATCGGCGGGGTTGTTCATTTTCTTTGGCTGGTCAAAGCCGATATCCGTAGGCCCTCGGTCTACGCGGGAGTTCTTGCCGTGTTGTTAGGCTACCGGCTCTTCGCCTACTTGCAGGCGAGGGTCGGTGCACGCGAAGCTAGAAGAGGGGTTCTTGTCTCTTCTCGTTAAGGGCAAGGTTTTCAGCGGCCGCGCCCTCCCGGCGAACGGACGATCCCGGTTGCCTTTCCCGAAACCCTGGGCTAACATCGCCCACTAATAAAGAGGCGGGCCGTTAACGTTGGCGTCTTTTTCATATTCATCAAGCTCGACGTGAAACCCATGGAACGAAGAGAGGCGGCGGAACCGGCGCCAAAGAGAACCCGTGAC
>JACPFH010000023.1 GCA_016183075.1 Deltaproteobacteria bacterium
GGCCGCGCCGCGCAGCGCTGCTTTCACGAGGCCTTGCGCCAGGCCGGGCTCAACGAGGAACAGATCGGTTATGTCGTCGGCACGGGATATGGCCGGTACAAAGTGACCTTCGGTGACGCCCAAATCACCGAGATCAGTTGCCACGCCAAGGGAGCTAACCATCTCTTCCCCGGGACGCACACGGTCATCGATATGGGAGGACAAGACGCTAAGGGGATCAAGGTAGGCGAAGACGGCGAGGTGAAAGATTTCGTGATGAATGACAAGTGTGCCGCCGGGACCGGCCGATTTCTCGCTAATTCAGCGGAGGCCGTGGGGATCTCTCTGGACGATATCGGGGAGCTCTCGCTGAAGGGGAAAACCCCGGTTCGGCTGACCACCGTGTGCACGGTCTTTGTCGAGTCGGACATCATGTCCTATCTCGCGCAGGGAAAGAAGATCGAGGACATTCTGAGCGGTGTCCACAGCGCGATCGCGGCGCGCACGATCTCCCTGGTCCGCCGCGTCGGCATCGAACCGGAGGTCACCTTTACGGGAGGGGTTTCGCGCAACCTCGGGATGGTCCGGGCCTTGGAGGAAAAGCTGGGCTTGAAGCTCAACGTGAGTCCGGATTCCCATTTCGTCGGCGCGCTGGGGGCAAGCCTTTTCGCCCTCGAGCGCGCGCTCAAAGGGACGGAGCGGCAAGGTCAGGAGAGCGTGCCTGGCCAGGCGGAGGGCTCGAGGGCGCGCGTGGAAACCGGCGGAAGGGAGTGAAGCAGTATGGTTTTTGTGGCGGGAATCGATATTGGCGGCAAGTCGACGAAGGCCATCGTCCTGGATGATAACCGACAAATCCGCGGCCAGGCGATCGTCAAGACCCGGCCCGACTTTCCATCGCTGGCACGCGAGGCGCTCGACTTGGCCCTGAAGCAGGCGGGACTGAAAGCCTCGGACCTGAGCTACATCGCCACGACCGGGTTCGGCCGCTACAACGTCCCGTTCCGTGATAACCAGATCACGGAAATCACCTGCGTAGCGCGCGGCGCCGCCTTCCTGTTTCCCAAAACCCATTCGGTGCTCGACATCGGCGCGCAAAGCACGCGCGCCATCCGCGTGGGGGAGAACGGCAAAGTGCGCGACTTCCGCACCAACGACAAGTGCGCCGCCGGGGCCGGCGGCTTCATTGAGAAGGCCGCTAAATACTTGGAGGTCAGCATCGATGATGTCGGGGAGCTCTCCGTCCACGCGCAAAAGCCGCAAACCATCAGCAGTGTCTGCGCGGTGCTCGCGGAATCGGAGATCATCAACCATGTCTCCGCCGGGGAAAGCGTGGAAAACATCTTGCGCGGCGTGCACAATTCCCTGGCCTCGCGGGCCATGGCCCTGATGAAACGGGCCGGCCTCGAGGATGAAGTCACCTTCGTCGGGGGCGTAGCGCGCCAGAAAGGGATGGTCCAGGCCCTTGAGCAAACAGTCAAGCGGAAGGTCAACGTCGGCGCGGAGCCGGAAATAATCGGGGCCTTAGGCGCTGCCCTGTTAAGCCTGCGCCGGCTCGAAAAGATCCGCGAAGACGAAGGCGCCGCGGCGACGAAAGCGGACGCGCGGGTCGCCTAGAATCCAGGTCGTTCAATTCGTTCGAAACGTTTTGAACGAGCGGGATCTCTGGAACGACTCGAACGATTGGAACGACTGGAACGTTTCAAACTATTCATCCGGAATGAACGGCTGAAACGACTTGAACGTCTTGAACGATTCAAACGATTGGAACGTCGAAAACTAAGATTACCGGAGGAGACGAGATGAAGCTCGAAGGAAAGTCGGCCCTGGTGGCCGGCGGCGGGCGCGGGATCGGGCGGAGTGTAGCGCTGGCTCTCGCGCGCGAAGGAGCCAAGGTCGCGATCGCGGATATCCTGAAAGAAAACGCGGAGGCGGTACGAGACGAGATCCGGCAGATGGGGCGCGAAGCGCTCGCTGTCAGCGTCGACCTCACAAAACGGGCGGAGGTGGAAGGCGGCGTCCAGGAGGCTGTCGGCCGGTTCGGCAATCTGGACATCTTGGTGAACAGCGCTGGCTGGGACCGGCTCGAGCCCTTCATCGAGAGCAACGAGGAGAGCTGGGAGAAGATTATAGCGATCAATTTCAAATCGGTCTTGAACACGACGAAGGCCGTTCTGCCGCATATGATCTCGCGCGGCGCAGGGAAAATCGTCAATATAAGTTCCGACGCAGGACGCGCCGGTTCCATGTGGGAGGCGGTCTACGCCGGCGCCAAAGGCGCTATCATCGCCTTCTCCAAGACCATCGCCCGTGAAGTAGCCCGCTACAAGATCAACGTTAACGTGGTCTGCCCTGGCTTGACCGAAACTCCGCTTCTTCAGGGTCTCCGCGCCCAGTCGCCCGACACTGAGAAAATCCTCGACGCTATTGTCAAGGCCACTCCCGTCAGGCGGGTAGCGACACCTGAAGAGATCGCCGAGGCCGTGCTCTTTTTCGCCTCGCCGGAAGCCGATTTCATCACGGGACAGACCCTGAGCGTGAGCGGCGGGCTCACCATGGTCTAGAAGAACGGCGAATGGCGAATTGCAGGGCGCAAGCCTTTTAGCTATTTGCTATTTGCTCACATGAAGGAGACGAAAATGGGTGAAGCTTCTGCCTCGGAGCCGACCGAGGCGGCGGGACTATTTGCGCATCCCAAGCGCGCGAAAGCGATGGATTCGAGCTATGAATGACTCCAAACCGAATACCCAGAGTGGCTCCCAGAAAATCCAAGACCGAGCGCATCTCCTTTCCGCTCGCAGCCGGCACAAGGAATACCTGGTCAGCGGGCGGCTCGTGACCATAAGGGATCCGGAGGCCGGTCCCGAAACAACACGATCCGACGCGGCGAACGCCGGCTCCAAAAGCCATATGGTCGCCCCGAAAACCCTCACGGTTGCCGAGGTCGCCAGGGAGTCCCCCGACGGCATCGACACGCAGAAAGTGCTGAGCGAGATGGCGGATATCGGCCCGCAGGCCCGGCTCCTGCTCGTTCGTAGCGGGGAAAAGCTCATGCGCGCGGAAGTTTTTGAGGATCCGCGGATCTGCATGGACATCCAGCGGGGCGCCGTGGTCGAAAATCTCACGGAAAAACCCGCGGACGTGAGCGGATGGCGCACGCACGAGTTTTTCATCGACACCAAAGGGTGCCTGGGTGACGAGTGCGGCCGATGTGCGATCGTGTGCCCGGAGAACGCGATCCACCTGATGGGCCGGGGCCCCGGGAGCTTTCACGAAATCGACCCCTTGGCGTGCAAGGGCTGCTTCATCTGCTGGGTGGAGTGCGTGCGCACCGCCGCGGATTGCATCTTGGTCGACGGCAAAACCTTCGATCCCACGATGCGGTCCAAGCATTTCGGCGAGTAAACAAAGTTGGGTTCAAAACGTTCAAGCAGTTCAAGACGTTCAAGCCGTTTGAACGATTCGAACCTTTTAAAAGTTTTGAACGTTAAAAACAAAACTTCGGAGGGCTTAAGAGTGGCAACGGTTCTCTCGGGAAACGGCGCGGCGGCTTGGGGATTCAGGCTATCACGGGTGCAATGCTACCCCTACTATCCCATCACTCCATCGACGGCATGTTCCCAGCAGATTTCCCGCTGGGTGAACGACGGCGCCATGAATACGGTAACGATCAACGCCGAATCGGAACACAGCGCCGCAAGCCAGATCATCGCCGCCGGTAAAGATGTCCGGTCTGGAACCGCCACTTCCTCGAAGGGCCTCCTCTACATGATCGAGGTGCTGGAAAACGCGGCCGGAGGATCCATCCCGTGCGGCCTCTTTATCGGCAACCGGGCGACCGGCGCCCCGATCAACATCTGGGCGGACAACTCCGACGCCTATGCCATGCGCGACAGCGGGCTTATTCAGCTCTTTGCCGCTGACGGTCAGGAGGCCCTCGACAATATCATCCAAGGCTACCGCATCGCCGAAGACCTTGGAGTCAGGTTGCCGTTTGCGGTCAATCTGCGGGGTTTTACCGGAACCCACGCTTACGAAGGGGTGGAGATCCCTCAGGAAATCGATGTGGATCGGTATCTTCCCCCGTTTGCTCCTCTCAATCCCCTGTTCGCGCCGGAGAAGCCCGTCACTTACGGCGCCATGTTGTCGGCCACCTTCTATCGCAGACACAAGAGGAACCAGATGGCGGCCATGAGCAACGTGGCTGAAGTCGCGTTGAAGGCGGGAAGGGAATTTGGCGAGATTTTTGGACGCCCCTACGGGCTTTTCGAATGGGTAGGCGATGAGAAGGCCGAGCTTGTCGTTGCCCTCATGGGCGAATCGGCAAGCCCGGGCGATGCCGTCACCCGCCACCTGCAGGGCAAGCGGGGAATTCCGGGCGTTGCGCTGCTCAAGATCCGCCTTTTTTCTCCTTTTCCCGCTCGTGAGATCGCTCAGGCGCTGGCCAAAGCCGGCACAAAAGCGCTCGTGGTTTTCGAGGAAGGGCTCCACCATGGAGCTGTCTTTCCCCCTCTCGCCCAGAGGATCGCCACCGCGACCCACCTCCACCTGGGAACCGACGCGCCGAAGGTGGCGAGCGTCATCGGCGGGCTGGGAGGAAGCGAAGTGAGGCAAGACCACTTCCAGCAGATGTTTAACCTCGCGGATAACATCGCCGAGGGGCGACCCTACCGCACGGAGCCCTACTGGCTCGACATCGCGGAAGACCCGATTTTTGCCGAGAGCGAAAAGGAGGCGGCGCCGCAGCTCTGGAAAAGATGGGGAGAGGTCTGGAAGAAGCAGGCGCGCAAGGAAAAATATTTCGATCCTCTCCCCAAGAACACCGAAGAGATCCGCATCTACAGCCGGGCCGGACAGGGGGCAATCACCTCCGCGGTGGGCTTCACCGGCGCAGGCATTGAATCCGGCCTTCAACTTCTCACGGTCCCGGCCTTCGGGTCCGAGAGGAGAGGAGCGATCATCACGACCGATACGCTGGTCAACGATCGCGGCAAACGGAAAATCCGCTCCTTTAACCGTGCCTGGGACGTGGTGATCCTGTACGACGACACCATCCTCTCTTCCCCCGAACATAACGTCCTGGAAGGGCTCAAGGAAGGCGGCGTTCTCCTGGTCAACACCTCGCGCCTGAGAGTCACAAAGATACGCGAGATCCTGAGCGCCAGCGAGTCGCGGCTGCGCGTGTTCACCGTACCGGCGAGCGAGATCGCGCAGGGGCTGGGCCTTAGCCATCTCAACATGGCCATGCTCGGAGCCCTGCATCGGGTCTACGAGAAGGTGCCGTTCGAGAAGGCCTTCGGCTATTACGAGAAGCACGTGCCCAGGCCGCGCGAGAGCAGTTTGGAAGCGATCCAGCAGGGGCATGCGCAGACCACGGATCGCGAAGCCGTCAGGGCGAAAAAAGAGCGGCGCTTGGTTGTCAGCGGTGATTTTCTCGACTGGCGCCCGGAGGACCACTCCTATGACCTATGGCCCACCGCTCTGGAAGAAATACAGCTCGGATGAGGTTCGACCATGTACAACATTCTCTATAACCGCCATATCGGGACCACCCCCCATAGCTTTCTTTTGCCCGACCCGGTCCTCGATGTCGGAGAGTACGGGGCCATTCTGACCACCGGGCTGTCCTCGGGCCATCAGGGCTGCACCGGCTGCGGGATGGTGAGCGGCACCAACCAGGTCCTCAAGGCCTTGAAGCTGACCGGGAAGCATGTGGTGGCGAGCATCGGAACCGGATGCAACGAGGTGATCACAACGCAGAATACTTCGTGCTGGGGAAACGTCTCGGTCGACCACAACAACTTTCCCAACACAGGCGCAACTCTAAGCGGCAACGTCGCCGCCCTGCGCGCCCTGGCGCGCGCGGGAGCGGCTTCCCCGGACGCCTTCATCAACCTGGGCATGGCGGGAGACGGCGGCACCTATGACATCGGCCTCCAGGCCCTGCTGGCCTGGATCGCTCGCGGCGAGGACGGAATTTACGTGTGCCTCAACAATCAGGCGTACATGAACACCGGGGTTCAGGGATCCGGCGCCACGCCCTATGGAACCCACACCTCGACTACGCCATTCGGCAAACTGATCCGGGGGAACCAGCGCACGCCACAGTACCTTCCCGACCTGGCTCTTGCCGCCGGGGCCTCGTATGTAGCCACGGCCTGCCCCGTTCAGCATCGGGACCTGATGATCAAGGTGCAGAAGGCAGCGGCCATCGAAGGGCCCTGCGTGGTAGAGATCTATTCGGTCTGCCCCGAAGGGTGGAAAAGCGAGACCGATGTATTCCACGAAATCACCGAATGGGCGCTACAGACGCGCTCGTGGATTCTCTACGAAGCGGAACGAGACCGAAAAACCAACACGGTCCTCTTCACTCTCAACCACGTGCCGGAAAAGCATGTCGGAGTGGCGGATTACCTCAAGCTGCAGGAAAGATTCGCGGGGATGAGGGAGTTTCCCGAAATGGTGGAGAGAGCGCAAGAGGTCATCGAGTCGAGGTGGTCTTTTTGGCAACCCGTGCTCCAAGCCAACGGCATCCAGGGAGGGGATAAAGCGCATGAGTTATGACTTTACCTTACGCGTCGCGGGCGAGTCGGGAGAAGGCGTCATCACGATCGGCGAGACGGTCGGCAGACTCGCCGCCCGCGAGGGACTGAATCTTATTACCTTTCGCACCTTCCCCGCTGAAATCAAGGGCGGGCCGTGCATGATCCAACTGCGGCTAAGCGATCAAAAAGTCGCCTACCACGGAGAAAAGGTGGACTGCCTGGTGACCCTCAACCAAGCGGCTCTCGACGAAAACATCGCGGATCTCAGAGAAGACGGCGTTCTGTTGTGCGAGGCGGAATGCGAACTGCCCGCAGAGCCATCATCGCGCACGGTCTACCAGCTCCCGTTCGATCGGCTCGCGGTTCGCGAGATCGGAAGCCGCATCAGCAAAAACATCGTGGTGCTCGGCGCCCTGGCTCACCTGCTCAAAATTCCCAAGAAGCGGATCGAGGAGTTTCTCACGGAGAGATTTGCCCGCAAGGGCCAAGCCATCCTGGAGCACAACCGCAAGGCTCTCGAAACCGGAACGCGTGTTGCGGAAGCCAAGGTCAGCCCCAAGAACGCCTTCCGATTCCCCAAGGGGACGGATCAGGCAAGAATGCTCATAACCGGAAACGAGGCTATTGCTCTGGGCGCCACGGTGGCCGGCATGCGCTACTTCTTCGGCTACCCCATCACTCCGGCCTCAGAGATCATGGAATGGCTGGCGGCTCACCTGCCCAAACTGGGAGGGAAGGTGCTCCAGACTGAAGATGAGATCTCGGCCATCTGCGGCGTGGCGGGAGCTTCGTGGGCCGGGGGTAGGGCGATGACCGCGACCTCCGGACCCGGCGTTTCCCTGATGTCGGAAACCATCGGTCTCCTTTCGATCGCGGAGATCCCGGCCGTGATTGTCGATTCCCAGAGAGGCGGCCCGAGCACGGGAATGCCTACCAAAACCGAACAGTCCGACCTCCTTCTCGCCGTTTACGGCTCCCATGGAGACGCTCCCCGGCTAGTGATCGCCCCTATAGAGGAGTGCCTGAGCATGATCGGTCTGGCTTTCGATCTCGCGGAGAAATACCAGCTACCGGCCATCTTTCTGGTGGACCAGGCCCTCTCCGCGCGCTTGGAAACCGTCGACCCGGCCGCAGCGAAGCGAGCGCCGGCGGCAGCCCGGCTATGCGCCGACGGAGGAGGGGTGAATAACTTCGCTCGCTACCGTTTGGGCGAGTCCGCTGTCTCCCCCGCAGCCATTCCGGGAACCCCGCGATGCGAGCACATGGTTACGGGAATGGAGCATGACGAGCTGGGCAATTTCGCCTGTGACGATGAGACCCATACGGCGATGACGGTGAAGAGGTTTCGCAAGCTCGCCGCCGTCGAATCCGACCCTCTCAGCCGGGGGCTCAGCAGCCAGTTCGGCGACAGCAACGCCGACATCGGCATCGTGACCTGGGGCTCCTCGGCCGGACCTGTCGAGGAAGCCGTCAAGGTCGCGGAGCAGCAGGGGATCGCGGTGCGCGCGATCGTCCCGAAAATTCTCAATCCGCTTCCCCACGAAGAGCTCAGGCGATTTTTCCAGAGCGTCAAAAAGGTCATCGTTCCCGAGCTCAATTTTGTCGGTCAGTTTGCTTCGCTGCTTCGGTCGACATACCGAATCCCGACCATCAGCCTGACCAAAATCAAGGGCGTCCCGCTGGAGCCCAGCGAGATCCTCTCGGTAATTGGGGAAACCGCAGCCAGCCTAAGCGTGAGGAGAACGTCTCGTTATGGAAGCGCAAGATAGATTCTGTGAATACCTAAGCGGCGTCAGCCCCGTGTGGTGCCCCGGGTGCGGCTACTACGGCATCCTTGCGGCGTTGGTCGAGGCTTTCGCGGAGCTGAACTTACCGACCAAAGAGCTGGCTCTTATTTCAGGAATCGGCTGCGCGAGCCGCCTGCCCTACTTCGTCAAAACCTACGGCTTTCACGGGATCCACGGGCGCGCCCTCCCTATTGCTCAGGGCGTCAAGACGGCCAACCCGGATCTTACCGTGGTGGTCGTCGGCGGCGACGGCGACGGCCTGGCCATTGGCGGCGGTCATTTCCCCCATGTCGCGCGCAACAACGTGGATTTGACGTATCTCCTTTTTAACAACGCCATTTACGGAATGACCAAAGGGCAATTTTCCCCTACCACGAGCCTTTTTAGCACCACCAAAACCTCCCCATTCGGTTTACCCGGCGACGCGATCAACCCGGCGGCCCTGGCCATCATGTATGGCGCATCGTACGTTGCGCGCGGTTTCTCCGTGAAAAAGGAGCACCTGAGGGATCTCATCATCCAAGGGATGCGCCATCCCGGCTTCTCGTTTATCGAGATCCTCACGAGCTGCTCCTCGTTTAACACGATCGACATGAACGTCGCGCGAATTATCAAGGATCAGACCCTGGTGGATAAGGACCACGACACCGAGGACCGCATGGCGGCGTTGCGGCTGGCCAGCGATGAGAAGCAGATCCACCTCGGAGTGTACTACCAAAGCCGCCGGCCGAGCCTGGAAGACAAATTCAAGGAGATGCAGCGACTGGCGCAGGCCAAGCGCGAAACAAGTCTCGATGCGCTGGTGAAGCGGTATCTGTAATTTCAGGGGGTCGGGAGTCCTGACCGAAAGACTCCCGACCCCTTTCCCAGAGAAAGGGAGACGGCGATGACCCAATGGGGATTTACGGTGGATCTGGAGCGGTGCGTGGGCTGCCAGAGCTGCGTGATCGCCTGCAAAGTGGAGAACGGCACCCCGCCGGGCATCCACTGGATGAAAGTCCTGGAGAGAGAAGAGGGCGAGTTTCCCTATGCAAAGCGGACTTTCACGCCCGTGCGCTGTAATCACTGCGAGAACCCGCCGTGCGCGCGGGCCTGCCCGACGGGCGCTATCAAGAAGCGCGAAGACGGGGTGGTCGTTGTCGACCAGGACTTATGCATCGGCACCATGTCGTGCATGACTGCCTGTCCTTACTACGTGCCCTATCGCTGGGATGGGGATGGGGGATATTTTGGCGCGGAGCTTACCCCCTATGAGGCGGAAAAATACGCTCGCTTCAAACCGGGGACGGCGCAAAAATGTCACTTCTGTTATCACCGCCTCGATCAAGGGCGCCCGCCGGCCTGTGTCGAGGCCTGCCCTGCCGACGCCTTGAATTACGGCGACCGCGACGACCCGGATAGCCGGATCAACGTTCTGCTGCGAGAGAAAAAACATTTTCGGCCCAAGGAAGAGCTCGGCACCGGGCCGCGCCTCTTCTATCTTACCGGCAAGGGCGGCGGCACGATCAGCGGCGGAGGTTCTCGATGAGCGCCAAGGGATTAAGCGACATGAAATTCATCATCGATTTTCAGCCCCAGCGCCACTGGGACTGGAAAGTGGCTTTCTATCTTTACGGAGCAGGCACCAGCGCCGGGCTGATTTTTTTCGAAGTCGTGCTCAGAAACCTGGACATGATCGCCGAGACCACGGCGCTCAGCGGGATGTGGATCGGGCTCGGCTTGGCCCTTTTATCCCTCGCCTTTCTATTCGACCATCTGGGGCCTGCCTCCCGCTGGCGCTTCCTTTACGTTTTCCGCCGGCCCCGAACCAGCTGGATCTCGCGCGGCGCCATCATCGTGACCGTCCTGGTGCTGCTCAGACTATTGATCTTATTCCCGTCCATCCCCGGACTCGAAGGACTGCCTATGGGGGAAGGCACGGCCCTGGGCGGCGCGCTACGCGCCACCGTGTTGGTCTTCGCCGTGGCTTTTATGGCCTACAGCGGGCTCGTCCTCTCCTCGTGGAACAGCATCGCTTTCTGGAACACGCCGATGCTGCCCATGCTCTATGTCGGCTATTCGTTTCTGGCCGGTATAGCAGCCCTGCCGATCATCGCCGCGCTAAGCGGCGGAACCCAAGAGGTGGGGCCGATTGGGCCGGTTCTGCAGCCCTATCTGCTGGGCTTACTTCTCGTTAACGCTCTCGGCCTCTTACTTTATATATGGGGCATGGCAAGCGGCACTTTGCCCTCCCGAGAGTCGGTGCGGCGCCTGCTGCGGGGCGAGCAGCGGTGGAATTTCTGGCTGGGAATCGTAGCGATCGGACTCATTTTTCCTTTGCTCGCCATGAGTAGCGTCTCCGCGCCCATTCTCGTCACGGCCTGTCTGGCCATTCAGATCGGAAGTTATCTGTTGCGCGATGCCGTTCTGCGCGTAGGGGTTTATGGCCCGCCAGTTTGAGCCGAGCCGAAACGAGAGAGAATCGAACGGCGCGCCGAGCCGGCCCGTAGCGGTCAAGGTCGTGCTGATGGGAGAGCTCAAGCAGTGGGCGGGAAAGCCCGAGGTGGACGTAGAGCTTCCGCGCGCAAGCACCGTGCAAGCGCTCGTCGATAAGCTTGCGGAGCTGTGCGGGGAAGCCTTTGCCCGTAGGGCGCTAAACAAACAAGGAGTCCTGCAACCCCATATTACCGTGTTCATTGACGGAGTACAGATGGGCAGGCTCGAGGGCAGCAAAACCCTCCTTACGGGAGGGCGGGTCGAGTTAATGCTCCTTCCCGTTTACGAGGGAGGATAGAGGAGAAAAGCATGCTCAACGTGCTTGGAGAAGAAAAGATTCCGGCCCAGCGTGTCTACCGGCCCGGCGGCAAACGGGAGGATAAGCTCGCGGGCGACTGGGTTCCGACCACCTGTCGGATGTGTCTGGTCGGATGCGGCATCCTCGTCCAAGTAAGTGACGGCCAGGTAATCAACGTGATCGGAAATCCCGAATCGCCGAAGAACCGCGGGCGGATGTGCGCCAAAGGCAAATCGGGCGTCATGAACCATTACAATCCCAACCGGGTCACCAAGCCGCTCAAGCGGACCAACGCCGAGAAGGGAATCGGGATCGATCCGAGATGGCGGGAAATCACCTGGGAAGAGGCCATTGAGACCATCGCCAAAAAGATGCGCAAGATCTACGAGGAGGACCCGCGAAAGCTTTATGTCCAGACCTGGGGCGGGAACCAGGAATTCACGACGTGGCTCGGGCTTCTCCGCCCTGCTTTCGG
Organism: Deltaproteobacteria bacterium; assembly: GCA_016183075.1. Lineage (GTDB taxonomy): Bacteria > Desulfobacterota > Binatia > UBA9968 > UBA9968 > 2-12-FULL-57-22. The sequence continues at coordinate 11,557 of JACPFH010000023.1, forward strand.
CACGCCCTATGTTCAGACCGGAGTCTCGCCGACCTGCGGCAAGACTATCCATTCGATCCAGTTCATCACTGCCGGAGGTTTCCACCAGCAGCCCGATTTTGCCTACTGCAACTATCTGATCGACTGCGGCACGCAGATGGGGATCGCCACCCGCGAGGGATTCAACCATCAAGTGCCCGATTGCGCCAACGCGCGGGAGCGCGGAATGAAGCTCGTCGTGGTCGATCCGGTGGGGAACAACGCCGCCGCCAAGGCCCATGAATGGCTGCCGATCCGCCCGGGGACCGACGCCGCGTTCGCTCTGGGGCTGCTCAATGTCATGCTCAACGAAGCGCGGATTTACGACGCGGAGTTCCTCAAGCACCACACCAACGCCGGCTATCTTACCGGCTCGAACGGAAAATATATCCGCGACGCCGCCAGCAAGAGGCCGCTGCTCATGGATCAGAGCGACGGCTTGGCCAAAAGTTACGATGACCCCGCGCTTAAGGACCCGGCCCTGGAGGGAGAGTACGTCGTGCAGGGGCAGAAGGTAAAGCCGAGCTTCGAGCTGCTCAAGGCCCGCGCCGCCGAGTATCCCCCGGAGCGGGTGGAAAAAATTACCTCGCTGCCGGCCAAAACGATCCGGCGCATCGCCAGGGAGTTCGCGGAGGCCGCGCAGATCGGCGCTACCCTCAAGATCAACGGAACAGGCGTTCCCTACCGCCCGGTCTGCCTGGAATGGGATAGAGGACCGCAAGGGCACAAGCATGCCTGGCACCATAGCTGGGCGCTCCATCTCGTGAATCTCGTCCTCGGAGCCTTGAACGTCGCCGGCAGCCTTCACAGCATTCATGAGGGCAGCCATCCGATGGAAGGAAAGTTCGCCGTCGAGGAGAAGGACGGGATGCTGATCAGCGCGGGCTCCGTATCTCGCGGCGGCGGCCATTTTTCCGCCTTCCCCGGGCGCACGCCCACGCGGCCCGAGCGATGGGATCTTTTCGAGCTTTTCCCGCTCGCCGCGCACACCCGAACGCTCATTCCTGAGGTCAACAAAAACGCTCAGCGCTGGGGCATCGATCACAAAATTGAATTGCTGATTCACAGCCGCGGCAACCAGGTCATGGGCGGATGGGGAGAGGTGCAGGCGGTGGTGGATTGGTACAGGAGCATCGATCTCGTGGTTGGATTTGCTGTCGAGATCAACGAGACCCACGAGCTCGACGACATCGTGCTCCCCTCAACCACGTATCTGGAGCAAGGCGGATTTGACGACAGCTCGGTCTATCCATTGCCCGAGGTTTCCGGCGAGAGCGTTCGCTTCTGCCAGATTCAGCAGCGAGTCGTCGCCCCGCCGAAGGGCATCCGCAGCGTGGCCGAGGTTTTGATGGAGATATACCACCGGGCGGGCATCCTGGATAACGTCTACCACGTATTCAACCAGGTCAAAGAGGTAAAATCGCCCTACCTCTTGGAGCCGGGCAAGCGCTATACGCTGGAGGAGATCAGCGACCGGCAGGCGAAAAGCGTTTTTGGTCCCCAGTATGATTGGGACTGGTTCAAGAAGCACGGTGTCCTGGTGTGGGCTCAGGACGTAAACGAACGCTACCCGGGACGCTTGCTCGAGGCGCGCATCCCCGTTTACCTGGAGCATTTTCTCGAACGGCGCGAGGAGCTGGAACCGGTGCTGAAAGAAATGGGGCTGGACTGGGATCTGTCCGATTACGAGCCGCTTCCCCAGTGGCGCCCATGCGACCCGCACGAGCAGCTTGAAAAAGGCGAGATCGACGCCATCGGAGTGAACTACAAGCTTCCCTACACCTACGGCTCGCAGGGCAACGCGAACCCTTGGATCAACGAGCTATGCGAAAAGCTACCCCACTCCTACGGCGTTCTCATTCATACGAGTCTAGCCAAGCGCAAAGGGATCAAAGACGGAGACGCGGTCTGGTTGGAGTCGCCAGCCGGGAAACAAAGAGCCGTGGCCCGAGTCACGGAGTGCGTTCATCCGGAGGTGATCGGGATCGCTGGAAACGCCGGCCACTGGGCCCAAGGGAAACAGCTCTCCCGGGGCAAAGGCGTGCACTTCAACGGACTCCTTCCTTACGGTATCGAGAAGATGGACCTTATCTCGACAGCCCTGGACCATTGCGCGCCTCTTAAGGTATACAAGGTCTAAGTCAAACTTGGCACTCGGCTAACCTGCCCAGGGAGGTAGTCATGGCGAGAACCTTAAAGCTTTTTGCGGGAATTGCTGCGGCCCTTTTCCTCACGGGCGCAGCGACCGCGGCGACGGAGGATTTCTACCGCGGCAAGACCATCCGGATCGTCGTCGGCTTTACACCGGGCGGCGGCTTTGACACCTATAGTCGCGTCATCGCTCGCCATCTAGGCAAGCACATACCTGGTAATCCCACCGTCGTGGTCGAAAATATGCCCGGCGCGGGTAGCATGATCGCTGCCAACCACACATACAACCAGGCGAAGCCCGACGGTTTGACGATTGGCAATTTCATCGGCCCGCTCGTGCTCCAGCAGGTGTTAGGCAATCCGGCAGCCAAGTTCGACGGCAAACGATTCGGTTGGATCGGCGATCCGATTCCGAGCCACAGCGTATGCGCGCTGAGCAAGCAAAGCGGTATAGCCACCGTGGATGAATGGTTCGCCTCTAAGCGTCCGGTCAAGATCGGCGGAACCGGACCGGGCTCGGACACCGTCGACGTGGTGAAACTCCTCCAGGCCGCCACGAACCTTCCGATCCAGCTTGTCGCGGGGTACAAAGGTACTGCCGATGTGCGCCTGGCCGTTGAAACGGGCGAGGTCGACGCGATGTGCACGGACTGGCACTCGATCAAGGCGACCTGGTCGAAGGCGCTGGAGCAGGGGATCGTGCGGATCGTTATCCAGGAGATGATCCAGTCTCACCCCGACCTAAAAGGCGTGCCGCTCGCCACCCAGTACGCCAAGACCGACACCGCGCGCAAATTCGTCGAGATTGCCGCCAACGCGTATGGGACCCTGCGACCCTATGCGGCGCCTCCGGGCATGCCGGATGACAGACTCCGCATGCTCCAGGCGGCGTTCATGAAAACCACCCGGGATCCGGAACTTCTGGCAGAGGCAAAGCAGGCGCGCGCCGATTTCGATCCGCGCGATGGCCCGGCGGTAGCCAAGATTATGTCGAGTTTCTACGACCTGGACGCCGCGTTGATCACACAGCTCAGGCGCGTGCTGCTCGGCGCAAAATGATCGCATACGGAAAGAGGGTGTTGAAAAACCCTGTTGTCAGGTCGGTCAAAAAGGTCCCAGATGCAAGGCGCGCGAGAAACCGACGAGCGGAGGCGTACTTGAGCAGTACGTCGGAGCGAGGCGGTCGAGCGCAACGAAGCAGATGGGCCTTTTTCAACGGTCTGGAAAGGAGAAAACCATGAGCTACCAGGATCTCATCTGTCACAAAGAAGGGGCCGTCTCGATTGTCCAGCTCAACCGGCCACAAAAGAAAAATTCCCTCAACGAGACGCTGTTTAGAGACATCGCTTCGGACCACAGCCAGAGAGTGGTTATCCTGACCGGAGGCGAGGAGATCTTTTGCGCCGGAGCCGATATCGCCGAGATCAACGAAGCGACCACGGCTGAGGCCGCTTACAAGCATTCCCGCGAGTTTCAGCTCCTGTTCGACCAAATCGAAGCTCTGCCCCAGCCGGCCATCGCCGCGGTGTCTGGCTACGCTCTCGGCGGCGGGTTCGAACTCGCTATGGCGTGTGATTTTCGCATCGCCTCCGAGACCGCCAGGCTCGGCCTGCCGGAGATCAAAATCGGCGCTTTCCCGGCCGGAGGTGGAACGCAACGGCTGCCGCGGCTCATCGGTGCGGCCAAAGCCAAAGAGATCATCTTCACCGGCGATCCGGTCGACGCGGCCACAGCGCTCTCGCTCGGACTCGTAATGAAAGTAGTTCCGAAGGAGAAGATGCTAGAAGAGGCCAGGGCCTTCGCCGCCAAACTGGCATCTCTCCCCCGCCTCGCCATGGAAGCCGCCAAGATGCTCGTCAACCGGGGGCTGGAGATGGACTTGAGCGCGGCTCTCGAACTGGAGGCCCGCTGCCTGGGCACACTCGCCAAAACCCACGACCTGGACGAAGGAACACGAGCTTTTCTCGAGAAAAGAAAAGCGCAGTTTACAGGAAACTAAGCTGCCGGCTCCTGGTCGGGAGGGATGTCCGTGCCCTCAGGATGGTGAAAATTTCTTGGAACTTGGGAGATTACTGCTGAATTTTCCGGAAAATGGGATCGACGGCCGCGTTAGAGCCGCAGATTTCCACATTTGGCACGGTGGCATCTTTCTTGCTGTACATTACAGTAGCAATGGTAGCTTTAAACGGTCACGATCACGTTTCCAGGGCGGAGATTGGCTTCGAAACATTCCCCGGCGAACCGTGCGCCATGGATGCTCGTAAGCTACTCCAATCGCTTGATGGAATGGTCCAGATTACCTTCGACCCTGCCGTCGAAAGGCTGGCCGTCTTTTTCGACCCCAGGGGAGTCAAAATCCCTTCGATTCTCGCCGGCCTGGAATCCTTTGGGCTGAAGCCGAAAATCGTTTCCATTGTGACCCCGATCGGGCAGGTCGCCCCCCAATAAGGGATGCTTCTACCGAGCCTCTGAGGAATCTGAGCCTTTTTACCTCTCTTACCTCGCTGTCCCACTTGTAGGAAAATAGCGGGGGAGAATTACCTCTTTTGAGAATTTGGCTGACGGCTGTCCTTCCGCCTTCTAAATGTCCATTGGCACGATTTGTGCTGCCGTTTTCAGCGGGTCGACACGCAACTACTCATAATACCAGAGGAGAAAGCCGTCATGAAGAAAAGCGTTCACATCCGAAATTTAACGAAGTCCGATCTCGCCGCCATCGTAAATATTGAAGAGCACGTCACGGGAGTGGCGCGACCGGTCTACTGGGAAAAGCGCATCGAGCTGTCCGAAGCCATTCGGCCTCATTGGGCTTCTCTAATCGCAGAAATCGGCTCTCAGGTTGTCGGCTTCATTCTGGGCAGAGCAGGCGAGCTTGAGTTCGGATTGCCAAGCACGGTTGCCTGGATCGAGATCATCGGCGTCGACCCTGCGTTCCGCGGCCAGGGCATCGCCCGAGCCCTGGTCCAGACATTTGTCGAATCGGCTGAAGATCATGACATCAAGACGGTCTTTACGCTGGTCAGCGCGGACAGCCAGGAGATGGTGGGCTTCTTTGACCGCTTGGGCTTCGCCCAAGGCAAGATGCTCCACTTTCATAAGAACCTGGCCGGTTAACGCCGTCGGGCCGGCGCCTGGCCGCGCAGCGCCAAAGAAACTGGAGAACGGAATGGATTTCGAGCTGTCCGAAGAACAGGCGGCAGCGAGAGAGCTCGCGCGTGACTTCGCAGAGAAGGAAGTCCTGCCCACCGCAGCAAAAGACGATAAGGAGCACACTTTCCGAAGAGACCTGATCACGAAAATGGGGGACCTTGGCTTTTACGGCTGCCTCATACCGGAAGAGTACGGCGGGAGCCATCTGGGCTTTCTAGCCCACGCCTTGATCTCCGAAGAGCTGGGCAGGGTCCACAGCGCGATCAGGGTTTATCTCAACATGCAGGTAGGCCCGGCACACACCCTTTTGGAGTGCGCCAACGAAGAGCAGAAAAAACAGCACATCCCTCCCCTGGTTCGGGGCGACTCGATCGGCTGCTTTGCGATCACCGAACCCGACGCCGGTTCTGACGTGGCGGCGATGAAGGCGACGGCTGTCCGTGATGGGAAAGGCTACATCCTGAACGGCACCAAGACATGGATTTCCAATGCCCCCGTAGCGGACACGGGACTCGTCTTCGCCTACACGGACAGGTCGCAGCGCCACCACGGGATGTCGGCATTCTATGTGCACCTAAACCAGCCCGGCGTGAGCCGCCGGCCGCTCGAAAAGTCAGGGACCCACGCCTCTCCGACCGGAGAGCTCATTTTCGAAAACTTCGCCATCCCCGAGCGCGGTCGCATCGGCATGGAGGGGGAAGGATTCAGAATCGGTATGCAGCATCTAACCCACACGCGTCTAAGCTGCGCGGCCGGCGCCGTCGGCGTCGCGAGAGCAGCGCGCGAAGCCGCAGTGAGCTACGCCAACCAGAGGGAACAGTTCGGCCAGAAGATCGGCCAGTTCCAGATGATCCAGGACCAGATCGCGCAGATGGTGGTGCACGAAGAGGCAGCGCGGATGTTGGTCTGCCGCGCGGCCGCTCTGGCCGACAGCGGGAAGCCCAACAACCTGGAGGTTTCGATCGCGAAATATGCCGCCGCCGAGGCGGCCGCCTTCAATGCCGAGGCGGCAATGAAAATTCTCGGAGCCTACGGCTACTCAACGGAATTTCCCGTCGAGCGCTTGTGGCGCGACGCGAAATCGTACCAGATCGTTGAAGGCTCCGGAAACATCCAGAAGCTCATCATCGCCCAGGACGCTCTCGGTTACAGAAAGGCGAATAGATAATTCATAGAAAGGAGGATTAAAACCAACCGACGTGCGACCCTACTTCGAAAAGATGACGGAATTCGGGAAACCTTTGTCCGATGCCCTGAAGCGACGGATGCAGGAAAACGTCCAGCAAATCAAAGGGGCGGAGAAGGAGATCGCCGAGGCAGTAGAAAAAGTCAAAAAGGCCGGCCTGCCGGCCGAGGTGCTGAAGAAACGGGGCGAATGGACCGTTTATCAGAGACTCGAGTACCTGCTCGACGCGGGTACGTGGTGCCCGCTGCACACCCTTTACGACCCGGAAAACGAAGAGTCAGGCACCACCGGCGTCGTAGATGGGCTGGGCCGGATTAACGGCAGATGGGCCGTTGTGATCGGCTTTGACAACAAGGTGATGGCGGGCGCCTGGATCGCCGGCCAGGCCGACAATATTTTGCGAGTTACCGATGTGGCCAAACGACTGAACGTTCCTGTCGTTTGGTTAGTCAACTGCAGCGGCGTCAAGCTTCCGGAGCAGGAGAAAGTCTATCCGAACCGGCGCGGCAGCGGGACGACCTTCTTCCGGCACGCCGAGCTGGAAAAACTCGGGATTCCGGTACTGGCCGGAATCTGGGGCACCAACCCGGCCGGGGGAGGCTATCAGGGCATCAGCCCGACCTACCT
>JACPFH010000455.1 GCA_016183075.1 Deltaproteobacteria bacterium
CGGTTTTGGTACCAGGGAAGCTCCTTTCCCTTGATCAGGACCAACCCGGTTTCGGCCCGCCGCCGCCAGTCCTGCATGTCCTCGATGAGCTTTTCGTACCAGGGGTCGGGGAGAGCTTCTACTTCACGCGCTTCAAGCTTCGCTCTGCCTTCAGTGTTCATCGTGTCACATTGTCAGGAGATCACGATCGTCTACCGTTTAAATGATTCTCCTATAGCGGTCAAGCTGTCGAGGGCTATCTACGTCTCGCTTCACGATCTCCCGTAGCGACCCTTCAGCCTTCTACAAGTTGGCGTTAAGCACCAGGTTGATCGTGTGCCAGTCACAGCTCTTCCCGGGGTCCGTCGCTCTTGTTGTGCATCCGACAGCCTGCTGCGCCGTCAAAGGCGTATTGTCCGATGTCCACCAGTACCAGTTAATGCCTACCCTCATCGCTGACCGGATATAGTAGTAGAGGCCCAACTCGCGCGCGATCAGGTGGTTCGAGTTGAAAGACCCTGTGCCTGGAGCGCAGTCCACCCCTTTGCCGCAATCGGCGTCGGCACGCCCAAAACCCCAACCGGCCTGCACCGAGCCGAAGGTGGAAGAAGAGCCCGTGAAAGGCCCCTTCGGGCTCCACAGGAAAAGCTCCTGCCAGACGCGCCAGTAATTCCCATGGACCCCCCTGAGCGTATCATCTTTGCCCCCGTATCTGCTCCAACCACCCGCCATGGCCACCTTATAGGGACCCAGAACCCAATCGAAACCCGTTTCCCACCGATTGTGGGTTCCATCACCAATCGTAGTAGAGCCCGTGTCGAATAAGGTCTGCCGACCGACGCGCTCGAAGGTCCTGAGGCGCAACTGTCTCCCCCGCGCCGCGCTGCGGCTGTCAACGGAATCGGTCTGTAGCCCTCCACCGAAGCGCAGCCCCTCAAGCCAGTAATTCTTCGACCTGGGGAACGGCCTTACCAGCAAACTTGTCTGGAGTTGCTTCCTGTCCGTGTCAGAGACTGTGTTCAGGATGACACCGGCTCCTGGCTTGTATTCCGCGGCGAAGGAGAAATCGCCCGGCCCGACCGGTATCGCATGCCAAAAGAGCGCTATGGCCCTGCGAGCCAACTGATCCACGTCACTGTCAGGGAGCAGATCATAAGACGACTCCAATATGGCGCTGCGCGTGGAGCTTCGGTGGCCGGCGGGGGTAAACGCGATAGTGCTCGCATACGGGGGACCCGCAATCGCGTCGCCAACGTGAAGCTCGGGAAGGAGAGGATTGATTTTTGGAAAATCTACCTTAAGCCACTGGCCCTGCTGGTTGACCTGGTCGCCGGTGTCCATGTCCAACCCGATACCCCACTCGTAAAAGCAGTTGTTCAAGCAGAAGATAAGATAGGGCCGGTTGCGGCGGAAAAACAGGTCGCCGGTCGTAGCGCCTCTCCTGTCGTTGCCGTCGAGATGGTTATACATGACGGTCATAAACTCGTAAGTTACTCCCATAGACCAGGCTCGATCCGCCGCCTCTATCGTGACTCCTCTTCCGGGACGATAACTGAAGACCGGCAGCGCTGCCGTCGCCGCAGTTGCTTCCTTCTTTATCTCCATCTGCTCCTGGTTCGCCTGCGCCCGGTCTATCTTGAGCCGCTCTAGCCGCTCCTCCAGCGCCGCGATCTTGTCTTCCACGCTGTCTGCCCGCGCCGGCCCCGGCACTGAAACGACAAACAGACAGAGCAAGAAGCCACCACCGGTTACACGTAGCCGTTTCTTCACGTTGCCCTCCTCTTTCTGATCCTAGGCCTCCTCACTCGGTTCCTCGGGCTCTTTTTTTCGCCGATCTTTCAGCAAATAGAGAGCGGGAATTTCCCTCATTCAGCCGTTGCGTTACAAGCCGAGCTTCTCTCAATAAGATAGGAGCGATCGCGTTACATCTACTGTGCATCAACCTGTCGGACGGGCCATTCACGGATATCACCCCCAAGACCTCTTTATTGGGACCAAAAATAGGAGCGGCGATGGAAGAGGTGTTAGCGAGTCTTTCTCCTTCGCTGAAAGCGTACCCCCGGGCCAGGCATTGATTTAATTTCCGCTCAAGCCGCTTTCTTTCGGTGACGGTCCGCTCCGTAAGGCCAACCTTTAAAAGGTCGAGATTTTGACGGTAGCGAGTTCCCCACCAAAGCGCACGGTTACCCAAGACGAAAGTGCCGTTTTCATCCCTCGCTGCAACGTCGTGCGATTCTAAGGCACGCAAAATCCTAAAGGCTGTTCCTTTGTTCAATCCTAAGGCTTGCTGCGCCTTCTTAAGCGTCACCCCCTGGGAGGAAGTCGCAAGCAACTCGATCACCTGGACGATTTTGTCAAAAACTTTTATTTGCGTTCCCGGCATCCGAAATCTCCAGACTCAGCGCGTCATGTCATACATGCGCCGATCCAAATCGCCGCGGCCGGTGTTTTGCAATGCAATACCTATGCCTTACATTGCAAGCACGACCTAAGTACTATGACTTCGCGGCTGTGTCAACAAAAAAATTGGGGCGTTGCGCGACCGAGGGAAACGCGAGCGAGGCTGCGGACGTACTGATATGCAGGCTGGCCCACGCCCTGACCATTTTGAACTGTTTGAACGTTTGGAACGTTTTGAACGCCGAACCGGTTCAAGCCGTTCAAGTCGTTCAAATCGTTCAACCGGTCGGCACGAACCCATCGGCCGCAGCCTGATGGCTCGGCCCCGGAGGCGCTTTCGAAGGAATTCAAGCTAAGGGGTGACGAACCCGAGCTCCATGCGCTCTCTGGCAACCGGGTCGGCGAAATACTCGAGGTAGCGGAGGGCAAGCGCCCTCTGCATGGGGGTTAAGATGTTGCCGAATCCGGGCATTGCCGTATTGGCCTTACCGCCGGCGATGATGGAAAAGAGATAGCTTTCCGTCTGCTTGCTCATCCAGATCGCATCGGTAAAATCCCGCGGCTCCGGAGAAAGAAGGTGGCCGACGCTCCCGCCTCCGCTCCCCGTTTCGCCGTGGCACCCCGCGCAGTAGGTATCGAAGACCTTCCGCCCCGCTCTATAGGACGCGAAATCCTTGGCGGTGCGGGGGATCTCCTCGGGCGCGACTGGTTTCAGCTTGGGCGCGGGCACTTCGTAGTTGAGACGGCGCAGAAACGCGGCCAGAGCCTTCATGTCGTCCCGCGACAGGTATCCGAACGAAGGCATCGGGCTATAAGGGAGAACCGCGCGAGGATCGACAAAGTAGGCCAGGTACCAGTCCGGAGTTCGCCTCGGGGTCTTACGCAGATCGGGGACAAACCCGTCTAAACTGCCCGGCTTAGTCACCGCGACTGAGGTTACATGACAGGCAGAATAGCAAGGCTCGCGGGAAAAGACTCTCCAACCCTGCTCTTCGACAGGGGTAAGCGGAGCATCACCGGGAACATTCGGCGGCGCAAGGCAGCCAGCGACAACGCCGAGCGCAGCGACGAGAAGAAAAAACAGCCACCTCATATTGCGTCTAACTCAGCGTGCTCAAATAGCCCACCAGCGCCCGTATTTGGCTTTCAGTTAAATAGAGCTGGGGCATCTTGCCCCCGGGATCCGGCCGATGTGAGTCAGCGCGGGGCCAACCTCGCCTCCCGTGATGCCGATGCTGTGACACAAGCTACAGCCGGCGCCTTGAAAAAGCTCTCTACCACGGTACTTGAACTCGATTCCATCACCGCCGGCACCGGAATCGGGTTCGCCTCGAATCGCTCCCTGCGCGGGCTTTTCCGAGGCGTGATCCTTGGCGGCGCGCCTCGCCCTGAGGGGGAGATTTTTGAGCTGATCCCGGCCGTCCAGCAGCGTCATCAGATAAATCGCGACATCTCTGATTTCGTCGCGCGTCAAGGAAAAGATCGGCATCGTCGAGCCCGCGACCACGCCCTGGGGTCGCGCCGTGTGCGCATATAGCCACAGCCAGCTACGGTCGCTCCCGGCCGCGCTCAAGTCCGGTCCCTCTTCTCCCCCCTCTCCGTTGATCTTGTGGCAGGCGAGACAAAAGTAGCGGTTCACCAGGTTCTGGCCGCGCACAACCGCGGCGGTCGCCTGGGGCGGCAAAGTGTTCAGTCCGTGACAGCCGTAACAGGCTGCCTGGGCGTACTCGCCCTTTACCAGCGGCTTTGCCACGACCTCCCCCTGACCATGGGCTTCCAGCGTCGTGACCGCCCTGCCCTCGCCGCCGTGACAGCTAGTGCATCCAAAGCGCTTCGGCGGATGACTTTCAACCAGAGAAGAATGGGTGCGCAGCGGCTCAGAGTAGTCTCGAAACATCGGGTTGTCATAGGCCACGTGACAAGTCACGCAGCGCTCCACCGTGCCGCGCTCCTTCAATTGCAGTTGCTGGATCTCTACGCGCTGGCTCCGCGCCCACTCGCGCTGCGCCTCGTTCCGCGCGCGGCTCAGGGCGACCCGGTAATAG
>JACPFH010000456.1:0-1468 GCA_016183075.1 Deltaproteobacteria bacterium
AGCTCAATCCATCGGCCGCGGCCTGATAACTCGGCCCCCGATAGGCTTTCCGGGGAAAAGCTTGCACTGGCGCGACGGAGATGCTAGACGGCTGGGAAACAAGGAGAGGCCCTATGCAAGTTGTCAGGATCTTTACCGGAAGCGATCGGCGATCACACTTCGAGGATATCGAGCTGAAATTCAGCGGCGACCCCACTCTTCTCACCACCGAACCGCAAGCCGCCAAGACCGTGGCATTTCGCTCTGCCCCACCCGGAACAGTCATCGATTGGCACCCGGCCCCGCGGCGCCAATATGTGATTACAATCTCCGGCCAATGGGATATCGTCTGCGGCGACGGCACGAGGCGTCGATTCAAACCCGGAGACGTCATGCTCGCCGACGACCTGACGGGCCAGGGCCATCAGTCGCGCGTGGCTGGAGAGGAGCCCCACATTTTCATCACGGTGCCGCTGGCGGAGTAAAGACACTTGTCAGCTTCCACCCAAATCGCTTAGAATTGCCGGAAATTCATGCAGATAAAGGTTGACGGTGGGACTCGGTGAAGCTGATACCCGTGCCAAGTTAATTGATCCCGCCATTCATGCGCGTGGCTGGACTGAGGATCTTATCCGGCGAGAGGAAACCGCNNGCGCAAGCAAGCCAAAGGGCGAGTAGATTACGTTCTTCGTGTCAAGGTTAACCCCGACACACAACCGGTCGCCGTCGCCATAATCGAAGCCAAGGCCGAAGACTTACCCCCAACTCACGGTTTGGAGCAGGCCAAAGCCTACGCCGTCTGCAAGCGCCTCAATGTACCATTCGCCATTTCTAGCAACGTCCACCTCTTTGTGGAATACGACCGTATCACCGGCATAACCTCCAAGCCGCTTCCTCTCAGCCAGTTTCCAACACCCTCCGATCTGCGAGAACGCTATGAAGGAAAGGTAGGCTTTAAGCTGACAGACCCAGTTGCGAGGCCTCTTTTGGCCCGTTACCCAGGAGGGGAAGCCACAAGACGCTACTATCAGGACGCTGCCATTCGTGCAGTGCTAGAGAAGATCGCGCGCTGTGAAAAGAATGGCGAGCCTAAGCGCGCTCTTCTTTCACTCGCCACAGGCTCCGGCAAAACCTTCATCGCTGTCCAACTTCTCAAAAAGATCGCTGACGCGAGCCAATTAAAGCGCGCCCTTTTTGTCTGCGACCGAGACGAACTCCGGGCTCAGGGGCTGGGGGCTTTTCAGAATGTCTTTGGTGCTGATGCAACGGAGGTATTTAAGAAAGCTGACGGGACCAACAACGCTAAAAATGCGCGCATCCATGTTGCGACTTATCAGACGCTTAACGTCGACACGGACGAGGCCGACGCGAACTTCCTCACGACCTATTATCCCAAGAACTACTTCAGCCAGGTCATCATCGATGAGTGCTACCGCTCGGCCTGGGGAAAGTGGTCGCAAGCCCTGACCAGGAATCCTGACGGCGTCCA
>JACPFH010000456.1:1473-2989 GCA_016183075.1 Deltaproteobacteria bacterium
ACAAAGGAAGCGCGGGATGACGTCAAACTAACAGCGGACAACCTCAAGTACTTCGGCGAGCCGGTCTATGAGTACGAGATGAGCCAGGGGATTGAAGATGGCTATCTGGCCGCCTGTGAGATTCACCGTTTTGATCTTTTTCATGACAACAAGCAGATCAATGAGAGGGAGAGCGGAATCACCCGCGCTGATTTGACTGGAAAAGACATAATCGACGCTAAGACGGGGCAACCAATCATATTGTCTGATGTCCGGGAAAAATACGAAGCTCCTGAAATCGAGGATAAAATTCTTATGCCTGAGCGGGTTGCCGCCATGACAAAAGACCTCTTTAACCACCTGCTTGAGACCGGCGGCCCGGAGCAAAAAACCATCATCTTTTGCGCTCGTGACCGGCACGCCGATGATGTAGCTAGCGCCATGAACAACGTCTATGCCGACTGGTGCGCCAAGAACGGCAAGCCTCGGCTGGAACCCTACGCTTTCAAGTGCACCGCCTCTGTTGGCGGCTCGGATTACATAGCCGACCTGCGCGGAGGGTCACGGCATCACTTCATCGCCAGTACCGTGGACTTGCTGACCACGGGCGTGGATGTGCCGGTTGTCCGCAATATCGTCTTCTTCAAGTATGTGCGTTCCGCCATCGCCTTTTACCAGATGGTGGGCCGTGGCACGCGGCTTGATCCAGCTACCAACAAGCTGATGTTCCGGGTTTACGATTACACCGATGCTACTCGACTCTTCGGAGAAAAGTTCATTACCAAGGAGACGGGTCCGCGCAAGCGGAAAGAGGGTCCACCGCCACCACCCCCACCTCCCGAGCGGACTATTGTGGTCGAAGGATTTGACGTCAAGGTGACAGACGCCGGTCGATACATCCTGACCATGGTGGACGGCAAAGCCACGCCTGTAACCGTGGAGGAATACAAGGAACGCCTTGCGGCGAAACTCGTAGAAGAAGCGCCGACGCTAGAGAAGTTCCGCAGCCGCTGGATTGTCCCGCCGGAACGCAAAGAACTATTGGGACGACTACCTGACGGTGGCCGCTCGCCATTGCTTGTCCGTTCTCTCGAAGAGATGACCGACTTCGACCTCTACGATGTTCTCGCCGAACTCGGCTATGGCCTTGCTCCTAAGCGCCGTACTGAACGAGCCGACGCCTTCAATTACAAGCATGCCAAGTGGCTTTCTGGTCTGCCTGTCAAGGTGTCCGCCACACTTAAAGCTCTCGCCTCCCAATTCGCCCGCGCAGGCACTGACGGACTTGAGAATCCTCAGGTTTTCCAGACCCCTGAAGTGGTTAAAGCTGGTGGCCTGGCCGCGCTTAAAGCCTTAGGCAAGCCCGCTGAAATTCTCCTTGAGACGAAGGAAAGGATCTTCGCGGCGTGACTGGAGGAGAAGAAATAAGCCACCAAGACGGTAAAAGAAAGCTTCCCGACGGATGGCGCTCGGTCAAGCTGGGGGATTTGTGTGAAATCATTGCAGGTCAGTCCCCACCAGGCGAGACATACCGCAA
>JACPFH010000457.1 GCA_016183075.1 Deltaproteobacteria bacterium
CCTTGCCAAGTGGGTGAGCGATGCCGACCTGCTCCGGGCAATTGTAGAGGAGACTCGCGGTTTGGCCCAGGGGGCAACCGTGGTCGAACTGGGCTGCGGGCTCGGCCACGTGGCGGCTGCGTTCGTGGGCGTGGCTGCTAAATGTGTCGGAGTGGATTATGACCTTAACATGCTTAAGCGCGCTGTGAACAAAGAGAAGATTCACTACATTCACTCTAGAATTGAGGAGATTTCGGATTTATCCGCTGATGTCGTCCTGGCGCGAAATGTCATGCATTATGTCGCGGCGCACGAGTTGTTCGGGGCAGCGAGGAAAATCTTGCGGCCGGAAGGAATTCTCGTGGTTTGCCAGGCGGTGCCACCATCTACGCGGGCGCGGCCATGGCATGTGCGTATGCATGACATTTTGGGGGTAAATCATGCGCCGAGCTGCGACGATATAGTGACCTTCTTCCATTTGCACGGATTTTCGGATATTCGTTCCAGGTTTAATTTCTGTCGTATGAATGTTCAGGATTGGCTGGACGCACGCGTCGACTCTCCGGAGAAGCGGCGAGCCGTGTTAGAACATCACCAGCAATTGAAGAAATTACCGGAGTTCGAGCCAGACTTTTCGGTCAAAGGTCTTGAGGTAACTGTTCGGTTCGTGATTGTATCGGGCCTTCTGACTGTATGATGAACCCAGATCACCGTTGGACGGGGACCATCTGGATTACGGGCTTATCCGCGGCTGGTAAAACAACTCTTGGTCGTGGTCTCCGTGAGCTGCTGGCTGGTCACGGCATTCACAACGTGCAGCTTCTGGATGGGGAGGAGCTTCGCAAGAGTAGTGGAAGATCTTATGGATTCTCGACGACGGAACGAGCGGCCTTCGCGTTGCGGATCGCTAAGGTGGCGCGCGAATGTAATGAAAACGGCGACATCGCTATTGTGTGCGCCATTTCGCATGTAAAGGAGATCCGGCAAACGATTCGAGAGCAATTCCATAATTTTATGGAAGTTTATCTAAGCTGTCCGGTGGAAATCTGTGCCGCCCGAGATTACAAGGGCCATTACGAGAAAGCGTTTGCGGGTGTATACGATAACTTCATCGGGGTCACCGAGCCTTATCAGCCTTCCGATCGTCCGGAGTTGACGATTGATACGGCGAAAGAATCCATAGACCAATGTACCCGGATCTTGTTCGAGGGAGCCATGGCTTTTCTTAAGAGCGCCAATGGTAAACATGAGACGATCGGCTGAGTTAGATTTAGAATCGGGTCGATTTAGGCTCCGATTGCCGGCCCGAAGGTTTGAGTGACGCATCCGGGGAGCGGTGAGATTTGGTAAGCTTGTCTGCTCTACGCAGCGTTCTAGAATCCGCGGCGGAGATTGTTCGAGGTCTTTATGGGGTCGACCGAAGTGTCGAACGTAAAGACAACGGTACGCCGCTGACCCTGGCGGATCAGGCAGCTAACCGTTTGCTGCAACGCGAACTTACTGGGTTGTTTCCTGCCGCCTGGCTTTCGGAAGAAAGCGCGGATAATCTGAATCGTCTCCGTTCCGAGTGGCTGTGGGTGGTAGACCCGCTGGATGGAACCAAGGAATTCGCCCGGGGAATTTCGGAGTTCGCCTTATCGATCGGACTCGTTAGAGGGGAGGAAGTGGCCCTGGGCGGGGTGATGAATCCGATCACCAACGAGGGGGGTGTAGGGCGGGTTGGAGGAGCGGTGAGCTGCTGGGGTCTCAGCCCAAATCAAGCCAGCGCTTCCGTGAGCCGGTCGGAGGTCGAGGACGGCAGCGTGGTTCCCTACCTGTCTCTTGTCGGGCGCGCTCGTCCCGTTGGCAGCGTGGCGTATAAACTGCTTCGTGTGGCTGCGGGCGTGGAAGATCTGACCTTCTCCGTGCAGCCTAAGTCGGAGTGGGACGTGTGCGGGGGCGTCGCGCTTCTTGCCGCAGCGGGAAAGGTTTACCGCCGCTTTGACGGCCGCCGGAACCGTTTCAACCAGCAGGGCACCCGCATCGGCTGCGGCGCCGTAGCGGGCTCCGTGCCGCTGGTGGATGCTTTCTTGGAGCGTATGGCGAGCCGGAAGCCGGTAATTCCATGCTAGGCCTGTCTTTTCATTCGCGCCGCCGGCAGATCCCGGTCCTCATGTTCCACGGTCTCTGCGAGCGCATTCCTGATTACGCGCTTTTCGAGGGCGGGCGTACTTGCCACTTGCCGGTCACCGACTTTGCCGCCGTTATCCGATGGTGCTGTCAGAACTATGACGTCATCCGGCTCTCGGATCTCGATGATCTTCTCGCAAGGGGTGGGCGGGGGTATCGTCCGCTGCTCCTGACCTTTGACGATGGGTTGGCGTCGGCGATCGATCTCGGGCTTCCCATTCTCCGGAACTACGGGGTATCGGCGGTCATGTTTGTCACGACGGGGATCACCGATGCCGGCCGGACGCCTGACATCTTTTACCTGGAGAAAGTTGTCTATCAGTGCCTGCCGGCGGATGTGCGGGTGCGCTTCGACGGAGAAGAGATCCAGTTGAAGGCTTCCTCGAAAGAGGAGGTCGGTCCATGTTTTCACCGTTTGTGGTCCTGGTTGGTTGAGCGGCGCTTCCCGCCGCTTCGCGTGTCGCTGCAAGATGTGTCCATCAATGGGAGGCCGGTGATACGAGGACTCGTTTCCGAGGATCGTCATTTCTGGTTTCCCGCATCGTGGAACGAGCTTAAAGCGGCCGCCCGAGAAGGGATTCTGGAAATCGGCTCTCATATGGTTTCACATAGGCCCCTGACTTGGCTTTCTCGCAGCGAACTCATCGAAGAGATAGAAGGTTCGCGAAGAAGGCTGGAGCAGGAACTGGAGGTTGCCGTTCAGGCTTGTGCCTATCCTCACGGATTTGTCGATGAGGAGGTGTCCAGGGTAGCGGGGGTGCACTACCGCTGGGGCTTTGCGGATTCGGGAGGGCTTCTGAAGAAAGTTTCGCAACGGCTCAGCGCTCCTAGAATTCACGTGGCTTCCGAGGATTGGACCGTGATCAAGCGTTTGATCTCCCCGTACGGGAGAGCCGTGACCCACCTCCGGTTCTACGGGGGCACGGTCAAGAAAAGGCTTCTCACGATGGCTGGCAACACGGTTGGCGGCGCCTTCCGCATGGATCGGGGTTCTGGCCAGACCGGGGAAGGAGAACAGTCACCATGAAGATCCGCCAGACCATCTCCCGCTTGCGCGAGTGGAGATCGCGTCGGTCCGTGAACGTGGAAAAGCTCCGGGAAGAATTGTCGCCGGTGTTCATCGTGGGCGGCAATCGGAGTGGCACCGGCATGGTCAGCTCCATCCTGAGCCAGCATCCTGAGCTCGAGGGTATCTACAGCGGAGAAACTGAATCGACTTACGATGACGAGGGACATTCCCATGGTTTCTGTGAATCCTTTCATCTGTGGAAATTTCTTTTCGAGTCGGGTCGGGATACGCGGAGTGAGAATGCGCAGCTACCTTTTTGGTCGTTGCCTCAGTATTTGGCGCTCTTTTATAGGCATCGCCCCAAAGACAAAAATGAAATCTTCGAGATTGTCTGGGATTTGCAGAGACACCGAACGACCGAAAGACAACCATTGATCAAGAACCAATACGTGACACTGATGATCGGCCTTTTCACTAGCGTCTTTCCTCGGGCGAGGTTTATTCTTATTACCCGGCCCTGGCAGGATTTTATCCAAAGCGGCATCCATAAATGGACCCACGATGGCGGAGGCACACTCTTTCACTTGCGCCATCCGCGCGTCGGCCTTCACTGGCATCTCGTGAATCTCATCGCCCGCTACGACCTGGAGACCTACGCCCCGGGAAGATATGCCGAGTTATGGCTTGATGTTCTCCATCAAGGTCCAGAGGCAGCTCAGGAAGCATTTCAAAAGGCGCTGAGTACAATTTCTCTTCAGCCCTTCGAGTTCGATCTCAGCGTGCTCGAGCCGCAATGGTCGAAGCGAAAGAACAGCCAATCTGCCCCGGACCGGGCACGTCTCGATGTCGTAAGGGCCGTTGTCGAATTCGAGCGTCAAGTCTTGGCGCGGATGAACTCGCACCCGCAAATCCGATCATAAAAATCGGAGTGAATAAGCAGAGACGTCATGCAGCCTAACGGCGATTTTCTTGGACAGTATAAGGAGCTGGCCCGCCTGATGTACGAGGTGCGCCGCGTATGCCCGCGGCTTTCTGTTCTTGCAACGCCATCCGTCCATCCCAGGCATCCTCTTCCGGCGGATCATTTCAAGCTGATCTCGGATCTCGCAGCGCGCGGTGGGGCAGACTCCCAAGGTCAACACGTGCGGCTGCCTTCCCTTCACGAGATGGTGAAACGCTGGCTTTGGACTTTTCTGCTGGCGGCTCGGGACGTGGTGAGGATTCTCGGTCTTAGATTCCGTTTCCGAAAATTTTTGAGGGAGATAACTTCGAAGCCCGCTTTTCTAATCATGAAGACGTGGTGTTTTGGACCGAAATCACTCGACGGCCCAGAGGATTTCTATTACGGAAAAC
>JACPFH010000444.1 GCA_016183075.1 Deltaproteobacteria bacterium
GGCGGTCGTGGGAGCGATCGTGTTTTCGGTGCTCCAGGTTGTCAGCGGGCGGGCGACCATCACGGAGTTCATGGGGCAGCAGATCGTGTCGCAGGGAGGTTACCCGGAATGGCTAACCGTCCCGATCGGGTGGGGAATTCATCTCGGCGTGAGCCTGGCGTATTCCCTCCTTTTCGTCATCATTATGCTGGTTCCCTTCTCGCGCGCGGAAGGTAGGCACGCCTTCTTTGGCTTGATCATCGCCGCTCTGCTTGGATGGATCAGCACGTTGCTTACGGCGCCGGCGATCACCGCCACCATCAGCCTCCTGACGGGCCAGGGGTTCCCCGCCAGCCTGCCGGATCTCAACACTTCGCTTGGGTTGCCGTTTTGGAACCACATGCTCTTTTTCGGCGTCGTGTGGCTCATCTACCTCTACATCCCATACGTAGGCAGGAAATATTGACGCTTGAGAACTGA
This sequence comes from Deltaproteobacteria bacterium, assembly GCA_016183075.1. GTDB lineage: Bacteria > Desulfobacterota > Binatia > UBA9968 > UBA9968 > 2-12-FULL-57-22. The sequence goes on from JACPFH010000444.1 coordinate 460, forward strand.
CGCCGCGGCGCCACCTCGGGCGCGACCGCAGCGGCCGTGAGGTGCTATAATCGACCGCGGCATGGTCACGCCTCGCGATCGTTTCAGAGGGGTTGTGCTGGGGACGGCCGTCGGGGACTCTCTCGGCCTTCCCGCCGAGGGGCTCAGTCGTCGGCGGCTGCGGAAGTGGTGCGGCGGCGAGTGGCGGCATCGCTTTGTGTTCGGCCGCGGGATGATCAGTGACGACACCGAGCACGCCATCTTTGTGGCGCAGTCTCTCCTTGCTTGTCCGGACTCTCGCGAAGACTTCTCTAGACGGTTTGCCTGGTGTTTAAGGTGGTGGCTCGCCTCTTGTCCCCCCGGGGTGGGGTGGGCGACCTTACGCGCAATTGTGCGCCTGTGGTTCGGCTTTAGCCCTAAGAGAAGTGGGGTTCGGTCCGCCGGCAATGGCCCCGCAATGCGGTCGGCGATCATCGGCGCCTTCTTTGCCTTTTCTCCAGAACGGATGGACGATTTTCTCGAAGCTTCCACGAGGATTACGCATTCCGATCCGCGGGCTTTGATCGGAGCCAGCGCCGTAGCGAAAATCGCAGCTTGGACCGTTCGAGATCAGTTGAGCGGTCGGCCGCCCCTGGGGGAGTGTCTGGCCGCGATTCGGTCATCGGGTAGCGAAGATAAAGAGTGGCTCGCTGTGGTTGAGGCCATCCGAAGCGCTTGCGTGCGTGGGCTCTCCGTAGAACGATTTGCCGACCTGCTTGGTCTCTCCCAAGGCGTTACTGGCTATGCCTACCATACCGTGCCTGTGGCCGTGTATTCGTGGTATCATCACTTTGGGGACTTCGAAGCTACAGTGAGTTCGATTCTGAGCTGTGGAGGAGATACGGATACCACGGGGGCGATCGCGGGTGCACTTGCAGGCGCAGTCGTAGGAGATCAGGGGATCCCCGAGCCCTGGAAATGGGGAATTCTGGACTGGCCTAGGGGTACGAAATTCTTTGTCGAGTTGGCTGACAGGCTGGCCGAGAGCAGCGTTGAGCAGAAGCCCGCCCCCCACGTGAGCTACTTCTGGCCTGGCGTGGTGCTGCGCAACTTTTTCTTCCTGGTGATCGTATTACTCCACGGGCTGCGGCGGCTTGCGCCGCCCTATTGAGAGCGCGCTGAGGAAGTCGAGTTCCATGACGGAGTCCTTTCCCAAATACTCCTTCGGTATCTGGGTGGCTGGCGTGGTGAACATGTCCAACCAGGGTGTGGTGTTCCTCGCACTGGTGTGCGGAATTTTGGGACTCCTGCTCGTTTACTGGTTTCCCCGGTTGGGAGGTTTACTCTTGGTCGGCTCGGCATTCACGTTGATCGTCCAGGTTGTTTCCCGCGTGAGGTACATAAGCAAGTTGCAGACGATTCGGCCCGTGCCCGGCGGAGTTGAAATCTTTCACTGGCCTAGTAAAAGATGGCTCCCCGGAACGCTGATCACGACCATTGCAAAAGAGGATTTTGCCTATGCGGACCCCTGGAGGCCGATCACGATCGGACATCCTGGAATAGACATCACCTTTCAAGATGTACCGGAACCGGCCCAGGTTTTGTTTCCCTATTGGCTTGAATGGCATCGAGATCAAGTCTTTGACTATTTGGCGCGTCTCTTTCCGGATAAGATCGATCGTGATTCAGCCAAGGAGAATGGACGATGAGCGAGATGCAAGACACGCATCGAGTTTCGCAGGGCCTCAACAGGTTCAGCGTCGCTCTTTATGAGAAGCTCCGCCATCGAGAAGGTAACATTTTTTATTCGCCCTTTAGCATCTACGTTTCCTTGGCGATGCTGCATGCGGGCGCGCGGGGTCGAACCAGGGAAGAGATGGCCGAGGCTTTGAATTTCGCTGCGGATCACACGGCGATCGGCGGCTCGCTTGGCTCGCTCGTGCGGGAGGTGAGCGCGGAAACAGGGGCATGCGAGGTCGGCGCCGCGAGGGCGCTCTGGGCAGAAAGGGGCTATCGCTTCGCGGCGGAGTTCGTCGACCAGATCCGCAGGTCTTACGATGCGGATCTGTATGAAGTGACCTTTGCCGATGGTGAAGAAACGGCGGAGCGCATAAACCGGTGGGTCGGAGAAAAAACGAGTGGAAAAATAGGAAAAATCGCCAATCCCACGATGTTCGCCGCATTGACGAGGCTGGTTCTCACCGATGCCATTCACTTCCGGGGCTTGTGGAAAGCGCCATTCCGAGAGAAAGCGACGTCTA
>JACPFH010000445.1 GCA_016183075.1 Deltaproteobacteria bacterium
TCTTTTTCCACCATTTTCTTTGCGCTCTTGATGGTGGTGACGTAACCTCGCTCCTCGAGCTTGTTGTAGATGAAGGGCTTGAAGAGTTCGAGCGCCATCTTCTTGGGCAGCCCGCACTGATGAAGCCGCAGTTCCGGACCCACGACGATCACCGAGCGCCCGGAGTAATCCACCCGCTTGCCGAGCAGGTTTTGACGAAAACGACCGGTCTTCCCCTTCAGCATGTCGCTTAGGGACTTGAGCGGTCGGCGGTTCTGGCCGGTGATCGCCCTTCCGCGCCGCCCGTTGTCGAACAGAGCATCCACCGCCTCCTGCAGCATCCGCTTCTCGTTCCGGATGATCATATCCGGAGCGTTGAGCTCCATAAGCCGCTTCAGCCGGTTATTGCGATTGATCACCCGACGGTAGAGGTCGTTTAGATCCGAAGTGGCAAACCGCCCTCCGTCCAGAGGCACCAGCGGGCGCAGATCCGGCGGAATCACGGGGATGACTTCGAGGACCATCCATTCGGGCCGGTTACCAGAATTCTTAAAGGCGTTGACGACCTTGAGCCGCTTTGCGACTTTCTTCCGCCGCACCTCCGAGTTGGCCTCCCGCATCTCCAGACGCAAATCTTCAGAGAGCTTGCCCACATCGACCGCTTTGAGAAGCTTGCGGATGGCGTCGGCTCCCATCTCCGCGACAAACCGATTGGCCCCGTACTCTTCAACGGCTTTGCGATAGCGGGCCTCGGTAAGCAGCTCCTTATACTGGAGCGGCGTCGAGCCCGGATCCGTGACTACGTAGCTCTCGAAATAAAGGATCTTCTCGATGTCCTTAAGCGACATGTCGAGAAGCGCCCCGATCCGGCTCGGCAAGCTCTTCAAAAACCAAATGTGAACCACGGAACTGGCCAGTTCGATGTGTCCCATGCGCTCGCGGCGGACCTTGGACTGAATGACTTCCACACCGCACTTCTCGCATACCACACCCCGATGGCGCATCCGCTTGTATTTGCCGCAATTACACTCGTAGTCTTTGGTCGGGCCGAAAATCTTGGCACAGAACAGCCCGTCGCGCTCCGGCTTGAAGGTCCGGTAGTTTATCGTTTCCGGCTTTTTCACTTCGCCATGGGACCACGATCGAATCTTTTCTGGAGAGGCCAGAGAAATCCGAATGGCGTTAAAGCTTATTGGGTTCTTGGGTTTTTCAAAGAGGTTGAATAGATCTTCCATAATTTCACCTCAATTAGAATTCAGTAGCCAGGTCTTTCCTTTCGAATTTCGCAATTCGACTTTCGCCATTTCCGTTCTGAATTCTAGATTCTCCCGTCAGCTCTTCTCCTCCAGCAGCTCCACATCGAGCCCCAGGCTTTGCAGCTCCTTGACCATCACGTTGAAGGACTCTGGCAGGCCCGGTTCAAGGAGGTTCTCGCCCTTAACGATCGCCTCGTACATCCGCGTCCGCCCGATGACATCGTCGGATTTGACCGTGAGCATCTCCTGCAAAGTGTAGGCGGCGCCATAGGCCTCCAGCGCCCATACCTCCATCTCCCCCAACCGCTGGCCACCGAACTGCGCTTTACCGCCCAGAGGCTGCTGGGTGACCAAGGAATAGGGCCCGGTGGAGCGGGCGTGTATCTTGTCATCGACCAGGTGATGGAGCTTCATCATGTACATGACTCCGACGGTAACTTTCTCGTCGAACGGCTCCCCCGTCCGGCCGTCGTAAAGGGTCACCTGCCCGGTGACCGGAAGCCCCGCTTTGCGCAAGAGATTGAAGGTCTCCTCTTCTGTCGCTCCGTCAAAGACGGGGGAGGCTAAATGCACGCCGCTGCGATATTTCTCCGCAAGTCTCAACAGGTCGGCATCTTTCACCCCGTCAATCAGCTCGCTGACCTCCCGGGAGCCGAGATGCTCCTTGAGCCGGCGACGAATCCCGTCGGCCTCGGACTTGCCGTTGTTCAGAAGCTCCTCTATCTGCTGGCCAAGTGTCCGAGCCGCCCATCCGAGATGGGCTTCCAGAATCTGCCCGACATTCATTCGGGAGGGAACTCCGAGAGGGTTGAGCACGATATCCACGGGAGTGCCATCCTCCAGATTGGGCATGTCCTCTTCGGGAAGAATGCGCGAGATGACGCCCTTGTTCCCGTGCCTGCCGGCCATCTTGTCGCCGACCTGCAGCTTGCGCTTGATCGCGACAAAGACCTTGACCATCTTGATGACTCCGGGGGGGAGCTCGTCGCCGCTCTTGAGCTTGTCAATCTTGACCTGGAAAACCACTTTGATCAAATCGACCTGCTCGGCGGCGCTCTCTACGATCCGCCTGAGCTCCGCCTCCACGGACTCGTTCTCAACGCGGATCTCTCCCCAGTAGGAGCACCTTGCGATTGTCATCCGCCACGCGCGCCGCCGTGCGCCGACCCGTAAGGAGCTTCTTCAGCCGCTTGAGGGCTCCCTCCTCGATGATGCGAATCTCATCCTGCTGGTCCTTTCTGAGCCGTGCGATCTCCTCGTCCTCGATAAACTTGCTCCGCTCATCCTTGGTCATGCCCTTGCGCGAGAAGATCCGCACGTTGATGACCGTTCCTTCGACTCCCGGAGGAACCCTCAGTGAGGTGTCCCGGACCTCGCCGGCTTTCTCGCCGAAGATGGCCCGGAGCAGTTTCTCTTCGGGGGAAAGCTGGGTCTCGCCTTTCGGGGTAATCTTACCGACGAGAATATCGCCGGGCTTGACCTCCGCTCCGATCCGGATGATGCCGCTATCGTCCAGATCGGCCAGGGCCTCGTCACCGACGTTGGGAATGTCGCGCGTGATCTCCTCCGGCCCGAGCTTGGTGTCCCGGGAGACGCACTCGAACTCCTCAATGTGAATGGAGGTATAGATATCCTCCTTGACCACGCGCTCGCTGATCAAAATCGAATCTTCAAAGTTGTAGCC
>JACPFH010000438.1 GCA_016183075.1 Deltaproteobacteria bacterium
GCACGCCGCCTCGCACGGTGCGCCGCACACCCTGCCGCAGATGGACGCCAACGGATTGGGCCCGCGGGCGATGAGGTAGGCAAGCTCTACGTTGCCCTCCGCGATCGCGCGCACGTAGCCGCGCGCGTCCGTATGGACGGGGCAGGCGGCCTGACACGAGATCAGCCCCTTATGGTGGTCGTCCCTGGGAAGCTCGACCCGGATGGGTGCTTGCGCGAGCCGGCCGCCAACTTCCATCTCGGGTGCTCCCGGTGATCCTGACGCGATGTGACTGAAAAGGCCCTGCAAGACCGTAATGGATAATCGCCAGCTCTTCGTCTCCTGGCGTGTCAGAAAATAGGTCCGATTGGCGGAGCCTAGCAGCAATTTCAGTGCCACCGGAAAGCGGCCCTGTCTTATGTGCGAATTATCACTTCGGTTGGTTGGTTCGGCTGAAAATTTGCCGGAGCGGAAAGGCCGGTATTGTAAGAAATGCGAAAAAACCGCAAGCCGTTTCTTATTTTAGGGAAGAATTGGCTATCTACGCCTTTCGAAGCGCAAGATGAAACGGTCGCTCTTGCCGCGGTCCTGGAAGACGCTTTCCGTTCGCGGATCCTGGGAGTTGCGTAGCATTTCACCTTCGCTGGTCAGCGCAAAACCCGCCTCTTGAACCTCCTCAACCGCCATCCCCTTGGCAATCCGACCTGATTCATGGGCCCCTCGACGAGCTTCACGTTACTTCTTGTCTACTTCCTGTTGCCTCTTGCATCGAGTCTCACCGGTTGATATCGCCCTCGGCTCCGGGGGCCTTGATGTATTTGGGCATGGTCTTGCCGCGCAGGTCGTAGATGTATTCGAGGATCTGGCGGTTAGACATGTGCTTGCTGCGCTCGTAGCGGTTTTGGTGGACTGTGTCGGCGAGCGGACGGCGGACGCCTTCTTTCGCCGAAACATCCGGGTAGCCCACCGGAATGATCAGGTAGAGATTCATCACATCGGGAACGTCGAGCACCCGCTTGAAGCCCTCTTCGATGTGGATCGTGACCCACTGCGTGCCCAGACCCATCGAAGCCGCCGCCAGGTGCATGAGCATGCAGGTATTCGCGAGGGCATCGGTCAGGTGGGATTGATGGCGGCCAAAGGTGTGTCCCCCCATCACGGTCGCCCATTGTCTTCGCCCGTCACCCAACACGACGATTAGCGCCGGAGCGTCCGCCCAACCCGGGCGAGCTTTGAGCTTGCGCAATTGCTCCTCGGGCTCACCGGCGACGTGAAATGCCGGGTGGCGCAGCTCCGGCAGGCGCATCTGTTCCATCCAAAAGTTGTACTCGTCCATCTCTTCCCGATAGACCTTGAAGAGAGCCTGTTTGACCGCAGGGTCGGTGACGACGATGTATTCCCACGGCTGGGCGTTGGCTCCCGACATCGCCCAACGGCCCGCTTCCAAGATTTTTTCGAGCGCGCCCTCTGGTAGCGGATCCGGCTTTAGCTTGCGCGTGCTCATGCGCCGCTGCAGCAGGTCCATCAGCATATCGTATTGGGGTGTCATGTCCGGCCCTCCTTGCGCGCCTGATTCTTCCACACGCGCCTGCGCTTGACAATCGCTGCAAAAAAGAGTGGTCTGCTTTGCGGTACCGCCGCGACCGGATTCCCGATTTGCCACACTGTGTTGAAGGAAGAAAGGAGGACTGGTGCGATGCTCAGGAGACTTACCTTGTTCGCCGTTTTCTTCTTAATGATGCCTTCCAGCCTCATTGCCCAGGCCCGCTACGCGATAAGCTATGGGGGCACGGCGGGGTTTCAAGCGAGCATATGGGCGATGAGGGATTTGGGAACCTTGGAAAAATACGGTCTCAACGCCGACGTGGTCATGGTTCCGGGAACCGCGCGCGGGATTCAAGGCCTGCTTGGGGGCAGCCTGCATTTCTCCCAGGTCGACGCGGCCGGCGCTCTTACGGCTATTTTCCAAGGGGCGGACATCGTGATCGTGGGCGGTACGATGAACAGGATTCCCTTCAGCATGGTGACGCAGCCGGAGATTCGCGATCCCGACCAGCTCAGGGGAAAGAAGATCGGCGTTGTCAACTTCGGCGGCGCCAATGAGTTCGCCGTCATTGCCGGGCTGAAAGAGTGGGGCATCCCGGCTCAGTCCGTAACCGTGATGGCCGCGGGCGGAGGCGCGAATCGGCTGGTCGCTATGTCCACCAAGGCGCTCGACGCCACGGTGTTTGCGCCGCCGGAGACGCTCAAAGCCGCGCAATTGGGACTTCGCATCCTCCTTCACCTGAGCGAGCTTAAGACCAATTTCCCGATGAACATGATTGCGGTTCGCCGGGCTTTCCTGGAGAGTAATCGCGACGTGGTCAAGCGATTTCTCATGGCGCACAGCGACGCCGTGCACCAATTCAAGCAGGATAAGAAAAAGGGCGTCCAGGTGTACCAGAAGCGCCTGAAGCAAAGAGAGACCGATGTCCTGGAAGGCACCTACGACTACTACGCGCCCAAGTTCGAGGTTCCGCCGCGGGTGAGCCGCGAAGGGCTGGAGGCTACGGCCCAGTTCGTCACCGAGCGGCTTGGGGGAGGGAAATCGATTGACATGAAAAAGGTTCTCGATCAAAGCGTCGTGGACGAGCTGGAGCGGGAAGGCTTCTTCAAGGAGATCGCCAAGCGCTAGCCGCGGACATGCTTGCCTGCGACCGAGGGGAGCGCGAGCGAGGCTGCGGACGTCCGATCACAAACGGTACGACCCATGGCAGAGGCCCATCGGCCGCAGCCGAGAGCGCGCTTCCCGAGGGAGCCTAGTGCATCAGCCGCGGCTTGATGGCTCGGCCCTCGACAGGCTTCAGAGGAATGCGGGCTGGTCAGTTGCTGGGGCGGGCTTGAACTTGGGGAGGAAGATCCCCGGAGCCGCCTCCTCGAAGACCGCCTCGACCTCCATGCCGATTCTGACCTTCTCGATCGGGCAGTCCACGATATTGCTCGTGAGTCTCGGCCCCTCATCGAGATCGACCCAGGCCGCGACGTATGGAATGTCGCCTTCGAAGGCCACGCGGCCGTTCGCCTTCGAAGGCTCTAAGCGAGCGGCCGACGACCTCGCGGATCACGGAGAACGCGAAAACTTTGCCGCGCCCGCTAACGGGCGTCCACTCAAGTTTTTCGCTGCCGCACTCAACGCACGCCGGGCGCGGGCACCAGATCCAGGCGCGGCAGTCGCCGCAGCGCTGAATGACAAGATGCTTCTTGGCCGTCGCTTCCCAGAAGGGCTGGGTCAGGGGAACGATTTCCGGCAAAGGTTTTCGAATCTCTTTCTTTTCTTCTGCCATATCTATCAACCCTTTTTAGGTTTCGTGTTCGTAGCGGGTCGAAAGCCGAGCACCAATCACAGGCGCGACTCACGCGCTATTTCCCAAAATCGCTGCGGCGGTGCAGCCGAAATTCTTCGCGTGGGCAACCGCCCCCAGACCGGTCACGAGTCCGATCTCAGCACCGGGAACCTGCCGCGCGCCCCCTTCGCCCCGCAACTGTCTCACCGCCTCGATAACGTGAACCATCCCTCCCGTGGTCGAAGGCTGGCCGCAGTTGATGATCCCGCCTCCGGTCTGGATGGGAAGATCTCCTTTGAACGTGAAGTCCGTCGCTTCGAAAAACTTCCGGTCGCCTTTTTCACAGAAACCCAGATCTTCGATCTGAAGCATGATCACGACGACGTAGTCGTCATAGAGGCCCAAAAAGTCGATGTCCTTGTGCCTCATGCCGGCCATTTCGAAGGCCCTTTTCCC
>JACPFH010000439.1 GCA_016183075.1 Deltaproteobacteria bacterium
ATGGCCAAAAAAGAAGACCCCCGCGGCGCTAAACCACAGGGGTCTTCGACGATGAATCGGCTTCTTTTTTCTTATTCACGGCATCCTTTCCAATCTCGCTGGATTGGATTAAAGGCTTATACTTTTTATAGAGTTGAAAGCACCGGAAGTCAAGCGGCGTTTCACTCTCCTGCGCAGAAAGCCACGGGCGCAAGCCCGTGGGGATCCACTCTCGAACTCGATTACTCGACCGCTGTCGGCACCGGAACATATTTCCGGACTGAAGCGCGCCACCGTTCACGCACAAGGAGGGGCACGGCAACGCCCACGCCAAGCAGATTGGGCACCCAGCTCGCCAGCGCGTCACCGCGCAGCGGGATGAGCAGGCCGATAGCCGACAGGCCGAGCATTAGCCGTAACAGGACCGGAAGCGGCCGTTGCCAGTAGCCAACCAGCGCCATTCCGAGAACCCAGGTGCCCGCGATGGCCGTGGCCAGAGAAGCGGCGATTTCCCAGACCGGCCCCCTCATCAGCAAAGCGGGAGAATAAACGAACAGGAAAGGCACGATGTAGGCAAGAGCGGCTAATCGGGTCCCTGCCCATCCCGTTTGCATGGGCGAAGCGCCCCCAATTGAGGCGGCTGTGAAGCTGGCAAACGCGATCGGAGGCGTGATCACCGCAATCACCCCGAAGTAAAAGATAAAGAAATGAGCCGCCATCGGGAGAATACCGTATTGGGTAAGCGCAGGAGCCACCAAAATGGCCAAAAGGATATAGACCGCTGAAGTCGGCAGGCCCATGCCGAGAATCATACTGACGATGGCAGTGAAGAAAAGAAGCAGAAAGGCACTGTCTTTCCCGATCTCTAACAAGACAGCGGAGAGCTTGAATCCGAGCCCGGTTACAGCCGCCACCCCGATAATGATCCCCGCGGCCGCAAGCAGGACGCCGAGATCGAGCATCGCCCTTCCCGTCGCGGGCAGCGCTCTTAGCAGGCGAAGGGGCGCGGCGCGATTTTCTTTTCTGACAAAGCCGGCCGCCGCCGCGGTCAATGCCGCGACCGCTCCCGCCTTCCCCGCAGAAAGCGGAATAAAAAACATGGCATAGACGAGGACAGCCAAAGGCAGGATAAAGGATAAGGTTTCTTTGAATACAGGCGCGACCGGAGGGATCTCCTCCCGAGAGAGCCCGCGCATGCCCATCTTAGCAGCTTCAAGATCGACCTGAACGAACAACGCGATATAATAAAGCATAGCCGGGATCACTGCGGCGATGACCACTTCCCGATATGGCACAGCCAAGAACTCGGCCATAATGAACGATGCGACACCCATGACCGGAGGCATGATCTGGCCTCCCGTGGAGGCGACCGCCTCAATAGCGGCTGCCACATGGGGTTTGTAGCCGATGGATTTCATCATCGGTATGGTAATCGCCCCATCGACGGCGACATTGGCGACCGGGCTTCCGGAAATCGTTCCAAAAAGGCTTGAGGCGAGTATGGCGACTTTTGCCGGGCCGCCGCGAAAGCGCCCGAAAACAGCCGTTGCGAACGACGTCAAGAGCAAACCCCCTCCGGTCTCGATCAGAACACTGCCGAAAAGGATGAAGGGTAAAACCACGGAGGCGCCGGCGCTAAGGGGAACGCCAAGAAGGAAGTCAGAGCTTAAATAGAGGCTATTGAGCAAGCTTTCCCAAGACGTGCCGCGCCCGCCTAAAAGGCCTGGGACCAGGTCGGTGAACCGGGCATACAAAAGAAAAAGGAGAACGAGCACGACGAGAAACCAACCCGCCAGGCGTCTTAAAGCCTCCAGAATGAGGAGAACCGCCAGGATAGCAAGCGGCACCCGCTCCCACGTGATGTAACCTAACTGCACCAGCGGTGCGGGATCGGAATAGAAGATGATCAGGTAGACGCCCGAGACGAGACCGGCTCCGGCAAGGCCGAGGTCATACCAGGGGATTCGATCCCTCGGCGCATTTGCGCTCGCAGGCACAGTTAGGAACGTGCCGCACAGAATGAGAGCTAGAAAGAGCCCCAAATACTGCTCGGTCAGAATCGCTTTGTGCACGTATGCAGGGACATCCAGGACATACAAAAGTCCGCTTATCGGGAGAGCGCTCAGTATCGTCGCTTCCAGAACTGCAAAAGATCCCTTTAAAGTTCGGAAGCGATTCGTTTCAATGTCCAAAGCGCGACCCTTATTTCCCGCTCTCGCGGAGCAGTTGTTCCTGCTTCCGCTCTAGGTCCCGTGTCCACACACCCGCCTCTTTGTAAAACCGCATTGCCCCGGGGTGATAGGGAATGCCGGGATCGGGATCCGCCATCGCTTCGGGCTGCCATTCCTTTAGTGTAACGTGGATGCGCCACAGTTCTTTGTGATGCTGCCAAAGGCTCCGGGCGATTTGGTACGCCGCCGCTTCGCTCAAAGCATCCGCATGGCCTACGAGGTAATTGTAGTAACCCATGAACACGGTATCCTCCTTAAGAATACCGTAGCCGGCTTTCATCACGGTAAACTCACACGCTGGGATAACTCGCCGACACCTCTCCACGGCCTCTTTACCCTTTGGTAGCGGCAGGAATCGCGCCCCTACGGCAGCGGCGGATTCAACCGTGGCAGCGGTGGCCGGGGTCCCGGCAAAGATAGAGTCGACCCGTCCTTCCCTGAAGGCCTCCTGCCCGCCCACGAAGCTTGCCACCGGGACCGGGATCGTGTCCGCTGGAGTGAGACCAACCGTAGCCAACGTCGCTTCGATGTTCTTGTTGATGATGAAGTTGCCGCCGTGGCCGCTGGCTACTCGCTTCCCTTTTAAGTCGGAAATGCTTCTGATTGGCGAGTCTTGCCTAACGATCATCCCAATCCAAAGAGGAACCCCGCGTTGCACGAGGCGGATTTTTTGCGCGCGCTGCGGGTAGCCGGCTTCCTTCACGCCGTGGAAAGCCCAGTTGGTGTCCGGAGCCGATACTAGACCCATCTCGATTTCGCCGCGGCTGAAGGTGGGCATCCACGCGTTGGGACCGGTCATGGGTTTGGCCAAAACCTTCATCTGGCCGAAATCCGTCAGCACTTTTGCCACCGCCGTGCCTTGCGTGTAATAAACCGTGCCCACTGAATGCGTGGCAATACCCAATTCCCGCGGCAGGGCCGGCGACTTTGCCGCCGCCAGGCTTTGCACTGACCCGTGCGGCGACGAAGCGAGACCGGCGATGCTTGACTGTGGGAAGAGAAGGCCGGTGAGCCACAATGCTAAAACAACCGACTTCGGGAATGTGAAAAACTCGGGCATGTTCGGTCCCCTTTACTTTCCGCTTTCGCGGAGCAGCCGCTCCTGTTTCTGATCCAAATCACGTGTCCAGACGCCCGCCTCTTTGTAAAACCGCATTGCCCCCGGGTGGTAGGGAATGCCGGGATCGGGGTCCACCATCGTTTCGCGCTGCCATTCTTTCAACGTGACGTGGATGGGCCACAACTCTTTGTAATGCTCCCAAAGAGTCCGGGCGATTTGGTACGCAGCCGCCTCGCTCAAGGCATCTGCATGGCCCACAACGTAGTTGTAGTAGCCCATGCCGACGGTATCCTCTTTGAGAATCCCGTAGCCGGCTTTCATCACGGTGAACTCGCAGCCCGGGACCACACGCCGGCACCGTTGTACTGCTTCTTTCGTGTTCGGCAGCGGAAGGTAACGCGCCCCAACGGCAGCGGCGGATTCAACCGTTGCTGCGGTGGCGGGGGTCCCGGCAAAAATAGCGTCGACCCGCCCTTCCCTGAAGGCCTCCTGCCCGCCCACGAAGCTTGCCACCGGGACCGGGATCGTATCGGCTGGAGTGAGACCGACTGTGGCCAGCATGGCTTCGGTGTTTCTGTTGATGATAAAGTTGCCGCCATAGCCGCTGGCCACTCGCTTGCCTTTCAGGTCGGTGACGCTGCGCGCGGGAGAATCCTGCCGGACCATCATTCCGTTCCATATCGGCACGCCGCGCTGAAGCAGCCGTATCTTCAGGGCGCGCTGCGGGTAACCGGCTTCCTTCACGCCGTGAAGAGCCCAGTTAGCGTCCGGAGCCGACAGGACGCCCAGCTCGATTTCACCGCGGCTGAACGTCGGCATCCACGCGTTGGGTCCGGTCATGGGCTTGGCCAGGACTTTCATCTGGCTCGAGTCCGTGAGCACTTTTGCCACCGCCGTGGCGTGCGTGTAGTAGATCGTGCCCACCGAATGCGTGGCGATACCCAACTCGCGTGGCAAGGCCGGCGTTTTCGCCGCCGCCAGCCTTTGAGGCGAGCGCTCCGGCGACAAAGCGGGACCGGCAACGGCCGACTGTGCGAAGACAAGGCTGGCGAGCCACAATACAGAAACAACCAATTTATGGAACGAAGGACGCTTGCTCATGTTTCGCCCCCTTATCGCAAATGATTGACCTATGCGGGACGGCGGCGATTCTAGTAGCAAGGGGGTCGCGCTGTCAATCGTGCAAATGGTGTGACCTCCTGGCGTAATGCCCGCTTACACGTGCAACGGTATGATGACGACGCTGAGTGAGTTGCCCTCGATTGCGAGCCTTGCGACCGTGATCGGGAGATTGAAGCGGCGAGGCCCGGCGCTGCCGGGATTTAGAAATAGTACGCCAGCTTTCTCTGTCACCGAAGGGCGATGGGAGTGTCCGCTGATCACGGCATGAAAACCCTTCGCCGCCGGATCAAACGACAGCTTTTTGAAGTCGTGGAGGAGATATATTCGGAAGCTTTCGATCTCGGCGATCGCGGTCGTCGGGAGTCTTTTCGCCCAGCCGCCGCGATCGTTGTTTCCCTTGATCGCAATGACCGGCGCTATCTTTTCCAAGGACGCGATGACGTCAGGCTTGCCGACATCCCCCGCATGACAGATAAGCCGTGCCCCTTCCAACTCCCGGAGCGCTTGGGGCCGAACCAGACCGTGGGTGTCCGAAATCACACCGATAAATCGGGATTCATTTCTCAACCGCGCCACTTTGTCTGTTCCCTTGACAATGCTTTGTTTGCAGGTAGATCATACGTCAACGTTGCTGCCGAAAACAGTAAGGCAACTGCTAAGAAGAACGCAAGCCAAGCGAACAAAAGGAGGTTATTATGGCGGCTGTAGTTGATGCTGATACCCATATTGCCGAATCGGACGCGATGTGGACTCTCCTGGAAAAGGAGATGTATCCGCGCCGACCAGTCGTCGTGAACTTTCCCGAAGACACCTTGTATGGACGGCGAAACGCTTCCTGGCTGATCGACGGAAACATCTTCCCCAGGCCCTCGGGGAAAGGGAGCTTTCGTCTGATCACGCCCTCCGCCTCCAAGTTTGAATCGTCCCGGGGCGACATCCATATCGCGTGCCGGGAACTCACGAACACGCAGGCCCGGCTGGCCGACATGGATAAGCTCAGCGTCGAGATCCAAGTCATCTATCCTACTCTGTTTCTTATTTACCTAACCGATGACGTAAAGCTGGAAATCGCGCTCTGTCGCGCTTACAACCGCTTCCTGCCGGAGGCCTGCGCCAAAGGAAACGGCCGGCTGCGCTGGGTGGTCGTTCCGCCGCTGAAATCTATCGAGGAATCGGTCAGGGAGATGAAGTGGGCAAAGGAGCATGGGGCCGTGGGGGTCTTCTTCCGCGGGATGGAAGGCTACTACACCCTCGACAACCCCTACTTCTCGCCGGTCTACAAAGCAGCCAACGACCTAGATCTGCCTATCTGCGTCCATACCGGGGCGGGGTGTCCGGCATTCTTGAGCCTGTTCGATATCGAGCGTAACCACACCTTTGCTCACAGCAGAATCCAGCCCTTAATTGCTTTCCGCGATCTCGTGGCCAACAGGATTCCAGAACAGTTTCCGCGCCTGAAGTTC
>JACPFH010000073.1 GCA_016183075.1 Deltaproteobacteria bacterium
CCACCGAAGTAGATGAGAGCCGGCGCGTAGCCCCGCGCAACCACATCGAAGTAGCTCTTCCCCAGGAACTCGGCCATGAGAAATGCCGCGATTCCCATGACGGGCGGCATGAGCTGCCCTCCCAGAGAGGCAGCAGTCTCGATGGCGGCAGCCGTCACGCGCGGCATGCCGGCTCCGATCATCGCCGGTATAGTCGCGGAGCCCGTGGTAATAGCATTGGCAGCACTGCTCCCGCTCACGGCAGCCACGCCGAAAGATCCCAGCACGGCGGCCTGCGGAAGGGCTTGGGGCGACACCCCGGCGATCCTGGAAGCGACCTTGAGGAGCGAGTCGACACAGCCGAAGGCTTGCAGGAGACTCAAGACCAACATGAAGGACCCAATCAAGGTGAGGGCTATCTGGGGAAGCTGCGAGAAGACGCCGGTCGTCATCTCCACGCTCATCGCCGTAAGAGCCCTGGTCCAGCTTAAGCCCGGATGCCCGAACTGGCCCGGAACAAGCCAGCCGTAAACGGTATAGAGAATGAGAATCAGGTTGATTACAAAGAGGGGGAAATATTTTTTTCTGGAATACTCCATGACGAGTAAGAACATGGCGCTGCCGGCGAGCAGATCGGCTTGTCTCCAAATGCCAAGCCGGACCGTGCGGACATCAACAAACTCGACGTTGAAGTAAATGGCGACCACGAGACAGACGACGATGTAGAGCACCCCGATGATGGCGTTCGGGACCTCTCCGAGCTTGGGGTAGAGCGAGCCCGTTCTAAGGGCATCGAGAGTAAAAAGGATGAACGTTACCGGGACCAGGGAAACGGCCAGGAGCGTCGGCCCTCCGGCTCCGGTTACATAGTAACGGAAGAGATAGACGAAAAAGCAAAATGCAACGAGGAAAAAGAGGGCTCCGGCCCACCTAGCCGCCGGTCCGGCAGGTTGCGCCCCAGAGAGACCCATGCTTTACTTGGCTTTCGCACTCCGTTTATCCCACTTGGAATCCCACACCCGGCGCTCCTTCATGTACCTGGCCAGACCCGGATGGACCGGGACATCATCGACGGCCGAGGCTACGCCGTTGCGTTGGAACTGCGCCATGCCGGACTTGATCTGTGAAAATGAGGCGTCTGCCTTGACGAGCTCATCCACATGCTTTTCGATGACGGTCAACATCGTGTACACGTCGTTCTCGGGAATCTCCAAGCCCACATGGAAACCGTAGTAAAAGGGCACGAAGTGGATCTTGTCCACATACACCGTCTTTTTGAAGACGCGCGGGCTTATCTCAACCACCTCTATCCCCGCTTTGCGCAGCATCTCGATCTCTGCCTGGCTCGGGTTCAAGATCGCCAGATCGGTGCCCAGTTGGGCCTCGATGAGCCAAGGAGGGAGCGTTGTGTGGCCCGCCGTATAGGCCGACAGGGCCTTGATGTCCCCTCGCTCCAGCGCAGAGCCGGCGACGTTCAGATCGATCTCCACGTACGTATGCTTCACCCCCGCTACGGCCATAGCCCGCTCCAGCGTGGCTCGAGTATCGAAGGGCAGAGGCCCGGTAAAGACTCTCGCGCCGGACAAATCGCGCCACTGCTTGTACTTATTCCGATCCCGAGCCAGGATGGCCAGCCCCACCTCGAGGGTAAAGGCCCAAAACGATTGTACGGGCTGCCGTTTCATCTGAGCCCGAAACCCCTTGAAGCGGGCGGTGTCTCTCGCCAGCTCGTGAAAGGCGATGTCAGAGCCGTAATAGCCGTCGAACTGTCCGGTCGCGTAGCCCTTTACGGTAGCGATCGCTCCGGGTGTTGGCAGAACAGCCACTTTGTAGCCTTTCATTTCTCGGTTCAGGATCCCCGCCAGACCCACCAGCGCGCGGTGACCGGATGTGCCGACGGGGGATGTGCCCCAGGAAAGGTCCTTTACTTGCGCCGCAGCGTACGCAGGCGCCAGCAATAGTAAAGCC
This sequence comes from Deltaproteobacteria bacterium, assembly GCA_016183075.1. Lineage (GTDB taxonomy): Bacteria > Desulfobacterota > Binatia > UBA9968 > UBA9968 > 2-12-FULL-57-22. Next base: position 1,948 of record JACPFH010000073.1, read on the forward strand.
AGCACGATCCAGATGGGAGCAGATTTCTTCATCGCTCCTTGCCTCCTTTTTTGATTTTCTATCGAGCCCAAAGCGGAGTCTAGTAGCGCCCTCCCGGAGTGTCAACAGCAATGCGGGCCAAGATCACTTTTTTCGATTCGCGGCCGCCACCTTCGATAAGCCATCTAATTGACGTGATGAAAGCAACTGAGTATGCTCTCCAAGGGACAGAACACGATGGCTAAATACCTTCAGTGCAGCGAATGCGGCAAGCTCGCCTTTTATTACGATAGCGCCGTCGGGACCGAAAGGCCTTTTTACCTGCGCTTTATGCGCTATCCGGACGGCACCCAACCAAAAACACCCCGGTGTTTTAGCTGCGGCGCAGTACCCAGGCTGATCCACGAGTTCATCAAAGAAGAAAAGGCCGGCGCCAAGCACGAGTAGAGCTTGGCGAGATCGATTCTGTACCTTTTCGTGCCTCTTCTATTTCTTCCGGTCTATCCGATCCAATCCCGATCTTGCCGTGCGGTCTTGCGGGTCCAATTCGAGGGCCTTTCTATAGGCTCGTTCGGCTTCGTCTTGGCGCGACAAACGCTCGTACGCAAGCCCGATCCCGGAATAGGCCATGGAGCTCTTTGGAGATAACTTCGCTACAGCCTGAAATTCGCTGAGCGCCTCCTGCGCCAGCCCATACTTCAAATAGAGGATTCCTAAGTTGTAGTGCGCCGCCGGATCTTCCCGGATATCATAGACAAAAATCGAGTAGCCGATTTGCGCGAGAGGTTGCCTTGGTTTGAGCCATTCGTAGCTTTCTTCGTAGTCCAGATAGACCGATTGCAGGTTCGTTGCGCTCACCGCTATGAAACCCGGGCGCTGGCCCGGTTGCACTTGCTCCTGACATCGATACATGGTGCCCGGAAGATACACAAACCGTAGCCCGTAGCGACAGGGGTCCGCAGTCCCAAAGTAGCTTAGATAAACGCTGTCGATTTTGTTTCGATCCAGGAAGGCCTTGAGCCGTTTCAAGTCCTGACCCCAATCCAAATTGGAATCTACCAGCGCCCGATATCCGTTTTGCGGACCCACAAACTCGTTGAAGTAGGCCAAATAGCTCGGAAAAATCGCTAGCGTCCCGGCCAGATACCAGACGGCTAACACGCCGAAGCAGACCCCGAAGAATCGTTGTCGGGTAAACCGGACCGACACAATACTGCTCGCTAGCACGATGAGAAATGGATAGAGGGGCAAAATATGCCTGAGCCCGATATTCATGCGGCTCCCGAGGGCAACGGCGGTGATGATCGCAACGGGCACGAGCAGAAAGATCTCCGACCGGTCCTTTCGAAAGCTCCAAAACAGGAAAGCTGCCAAGAGAAAAAAGAGCAGAGGGATCGGAGTTTTCAGGAGGAAAGCGACCGGAAAATAGTACCACCAACCACCGCTGGAATAGGAACCCAACAGGAAGGCAACGCGCCCCGTCTCGTAGTGCCCCATTGCGTTATACATACTCCCCAAGAAAAGCGTCCATTGAGAGCGGTAAAATAGCAGGACCACCGCGGCGGCAAATGCCGCGACGAGGCACAGCGCCCGTATGCATCTCAGCAAGGCCTCTGCAGACAGACAAGAGCGCAAAGCGGCTCTTGGCGACAAAGCGGAGTCTTGAGCTCCTGAGAGCAGGGCTAAAAGAACGACGATCGGCACAAGCATGAGCGCGGAAAACTTGGAAATAAGCGCCAAACCCAGCAAGGCCCCCGTTAGCGCCAGGGCTTTCGGCGAGGGGTTTTTATAGTAGCGCCAGAACTGATACACGGTGGCAAAGATGAAGAATGTCAGGATGAGGTCATTCGTGGCAAGACGAGAGTGAGCAAGGATGTTCGGCTCAAACACGTATAGGAATAGAGCCAGGCATCCCGCTTTCTCGCCGTAGCGGTGCCTGGCCCACCGAAAGACCAACCAGCCCAAGACCACGGACAAAAAAACGACCGGGAGCCTGCTCACAAAAATGATCTGATCGGCATTCCCGTTGGAGCGGTAGAAGAAATCGTGCGCGAACAGGTAGCGATCCAGCGGCCCTTGCTTTCGCTCCCGCCAGCTCGGGTGTTCCAGCCTGACAACCGGGCGAAGAGCGAGAAGCGGAAGCGCTATGAGAGCCCGGTAAAAAGGCGGGTGATCGTCGACAAGACCGAAGTCCCCGGTAAGAAGCTCGGCGTAGCCCACGGACGGGGCAACGAGCTCGTCGTAAGTGGGCGCGTCCTCCCACATGCTCGCGATCGCCTGAAGAAGAAAAACGAAGACCAAGAGGAACGCGATCGCAACTTCCCAGCGACGGGTTACCATCCGGAGGTCCAACAGGCCAACCGTCCGCTCCTTAACGGCGCCCCTCGACGAACTTTTCATACCAGATCTGGAAGACGAGCAACGTCCATAAGAGCTTGCGGTTGTCCTTCTTCTTTTCGAGATGGTCCTGAATGAGACCCCTGACGTAGGGATAATGAAAAAACCCTTGACGCCTGATCCTATCTTCCCCCAGATAATCGAACAATAATCCCTTGAGCTCTCCGGTCAACCAGCGCGAGATCGGAATGCCAAAACCTTTCTTGGGCCTGTGGATGATCTTGTCCGGCAGTATACCCTTTGCGGCTTTCTTTAAGATGTATTTTGTCCGAAGACCTCTCAGCTTGTAGAAGGTCGGAAGGCGGCATACGAACTCCACGAACTCGTGATCCAAAAGCGGGCAGCGAACCTCCAAGGAATTCGCCATGCCGGCCCGGTCGACTTTGACCAGGATATCGTCCTGAAGGTAAAGCTTCATCGAGAGATATAAAATCCGCTCCAAGTCCCGGGATAGTTTACTCTCGTTGATGTACGCGAAGATGTTCTCATAGGCGTTGTGGTGATAGAGCTCCGATCTCAGATCCGCGCTCAGGAGCTCTTTCTTCTCGCTTTCGATAAAGGCCCCGATCCAGGTGAAGAACCTTATTTCCGACGAAACGCCGGCGCCTTTAAGGAACTGCTTGATCTTGAAGTCGGCGCTGATGTTGTTATGGGACACGGGGAGACACGACGCAACCCCCTTCAGCGTGCTTTTCAAAAATCCGGGCAAAAAGTCGTAATAAGTAACCAACCTGTGAGCTTGATAAGTCGGATAGCCGGCGAAGAGCTCGTCGCCGCCATCGCCGCTTAAGGCGACCTTGACGTGCTGCGCGGTAAATTTGGAAAGGAGATAGGTCGGCAGAAGTGACGCATCCGCCAGCGGCTCGTCCACAATCTCCGGCAGCATAAAAATGCCCTGGAGCAGCTCGTCGGTGCTGAAAACCCTGAGTTGATGCTTCGCCTTGAGAGCATCTGCCACCGCACTCGCGTACCGGCTCTCGTCAAAGGACGAATCCTCAAATCCTATGGAGAAACATTCGAGCTCCTGGTTCGCTCGGGTTGCGAAAGCCGCGATCATGCCGGAATCGATACCGCCGCTGAGAAATATTCCGATAGGTACGTCGGCGATGAGGCGTCGCTCAACGGCCCTCGCCAGGATCTCCCTAAGTTCTTCCACGTATTCATCTTCAGTCTTATAACCGATCGGATAATCCGCCAGAGGAACGTCCCAATACTTGGACAACGTCGCACGGCCATCCTGGTACAGCAGAAAGTGCCCTGGCTTGAGCTTTTTGATGGCTTTGAAGATGCTGTCGGGTGCAGGGACGTACTCGTAAGTTAAGTATTTGCTCAGGGAAGCCACGTCGATCTCACGGGAAACCCCCGGGTGCTCGAGCAGCGCCTTGATCTCGGAGGCAAAGGCCATGCCGTCGTCCAATAGGGCATAGTGCAGGGGCTTCTTCCCGATTCGGTCCCTGGCCAAAAACAGACTTTGCCGCCTGGCGTCCCACACGGCAAACGCGAACATACCTTGCAATCTTTGAAGGCACTCGGTTCCTACTTCTTCATAGAGGTGGACAATCACTTCCGTGTCAGAATTTGACCGGAACCGGTGTCCCTTCCCCTCCAGCTCCATTTTTAGCTCCCGGAAATTATAGATCTCGCCGTTGAAGATCACCCAGACGCTTGCGTCTTCGTTGCTCATGGGCTGCCTACCCGCGGGCGAGAGGTCAATGATGCTGAGTCGCTTGTGGCCCAAAGCAATCGACACGCCGCCCTCGTGACTCAAGAACGCCCCTTCGTCGTCCGGGCCGCGGTGACGATGCGCCGCTCCCATTCGACTCAGAATGTCCGGGTCCGCTTTTTCCTTTACGGACAGAAATCCGTGAATCCCGCACATACGCTCGGTTACCCGCGCCGCTTGCGCCTGAGCATAAGGAGAAGGGATGCCGCAATCAAGCCGAAAACCGTCACCAAGGAAATGACAAGACCAATTTGGAACGAAACCGGCTTGTAGCGAAACTCCACCACATGGTCGCCTGCGGAGAGCGCTACCGCGCGGAAGAAAAAGTTCGCGCGCAGAATCCGCTCTTCCTTTCCGTCCACATAGGCATGCCAGCCGGGATAGAAGGCGTCCGCCAAAACCAAAAGGCCGGGGCCACTAAGAGAGGCCAGGATTTTCACGATCGCATGCTCGTAACGGGCAATCTCCACGCGCGCTTTCAAGTTAGGACTCGGCGGCAGGTCAACCTTCTCCTCGACGAACACAACCGCGTTCGGATCCAAGTTTTTAGTCGACAGGCGTCCAAGGACTTGAAAACGATTGGGCTCCACGATCGCGTTCGGCACCACGTAGGCCCTCGGAACCGTGCGATCGATGCTGTACAGCCACGAAGGATACTGCGGCACGTGGCGAACCAGGC
>JACPFH010000442.1 GCA_016183075.1 Deltaproteobacteria bacterium
ACGTGACGGAAACCCGGTGAGGCATCTTCACAGACTGATCAGTCCACGGCGGCACGTTGAAAGTTTCTTTGACCTTCACGGCGGGGAACGAAACGCACTTTTGGCTCTACTGGACGAGATGAAATCGGACATCCAACATAAGGACGAAACGGTTGAGGGCTTCAATGTTGGGATTAATAACGGTGAAGTGGCTGGCCAGTCAGTGCCTCATGTCCACGTCCACTTGATTCCACGCCGTCGCGGGAACGTTGAGAATCCACGTGGGGGCGTTCGTGGAGTAATACCAAGGAAAGCAAGCTATTGACTCAATGGTTGTATCCCCAGCTCGGTTATTTTCTTCCCCGGAATAAAGCCGTCTTCATCCCACTCTCTCGCTCGGTAGTAGCCCTGGATCATTTCCCGGAGTTCTGAAGGAGTCAAGGATGCGCCCCGGGCTACGCCGGTGGGAAGAGCTTCACTAAGAAGGCGCTGGGGCAACCAGTCATCCTCCGGTTGCCAACCCTCACGTATGTTGAACAGCTTCCTGAGCGTACAAACCCGCTCGCCCACCCGACGCAACTCAACGCCGGAGCACGGCCAGCCAGTCACCCTCTCGAGCAGATTCGCCGCCTCGGTATAAAAGTCGGTGAAGCACTTTCGCAGGAACTTGCAGATAATCAGTGAGTCCAGCACTGCCGCAAAGTCTTCTCCGGCGACAACCAGAGCTCCCCTGCCAGGGTCCGCGCTCAAGCGATCGACCTGTCCGGAGAAGTCAGCCTCGTATGCCCCGGAACGGTTGTGGCAAGCGCCACGCGGGCTTACCGCCAGTCCTAGCGCCATGGTCTTCAAGCTGCGTGGCTCGTAGCCGGGAAGTTCCAAGCCTTTTACGTGCATCGCCCAGTGCATCGCGTCTTTGCCGACTCGCAGAGCGGCCCGCCTCGAGCCTTCGGCCAGGATAGAGCCAAAGCCACTGCGCTTGGCGATCGCCGGAATGGTCGCCAGAATAGCGTCTGCTCGACCAAAGCGGAGGCCAAGGTCACGATCCTCACGTAATAGCCCCTTCTCCGTGCACTCCATGGCCCATGCCAGGGTCCCGCCGGTGCTGATGGTATCGAGGCCGTAGAGATCACACAGATGAGCGGCCTGGAGCACCACCTCCGGGTCCTCAATCCCGCACAGCGGCCCCAGGGCGTACAGGCTCTCGTATTCCAGGCGTTGCTCCTCTCCGGTCAGAGACTTGAAGAGTCTTTCGCAACGGATCGTACAGGACGCGCAGCCCTGCCTGCGGCTGAAGTTGTTTTCCGTCAGGCTTTCCCCGCTCAGGGCCTCGGCGTGATCGAAGGTCGACTGCAGGAAATTGCGCGTGGGCAACGCCCCGAGACGGTTGAACACGTACTTCGCGGTCACCGGTCCCAGGCTCAGGCGCCGCATCGACTCGGCAATGGCGTCGACGCCGCGCGGGTCGGCTACACGGACTCCACCGCGGCCCCGCAAGGCAATGGCTTTCAGGTTTTTCGATCCCATCACAGCGCCCACGCCTCCGCGACCGGCTTGGCGGCCATCGTTGCTGATGGTGGCAAAGCGTACGCGGTTTTCTCCGGCCTGGCCAATGGCTGCCACACGCAAGTCCGCATCCTCGAGTTCAGAACGAATGAGAGCCTCCGTTTCAGCGGGACTTTTGCCGCGCAGGTTTTCGCCTTCCCTCACCTCCACCTTTTCGTTCTCAATAAAGACATATACCACCGAAGAAGCCCGACCGGTGATCACCAGCGCGTCAAGACCGGCCCGCTTCAGCTCCAGGGCAAAGAAGCTGGAGGAAAGTGAGTCAGCAATAAAGCCGGTGAGCGGGGATTTAGTGACCACCGCATACTTGGCAGTAGTGGTCAGTTCGGTGCCAACCAGGGGCGCGCTGGCAAAAATCAGAGGGTTAGCCGGAGAGAAGGGCTCAACCCCTGGCGGGGCAAAATCGTGCAGCAGGCTAGTGCCAAGACCAATCCCGCCGAGGACCGCGCGCAAACGGGACTCCTCCAGGCTAAGCCAATGGTGGGCTTTCTTGGTCAGGTCAACGTGGAGCAGACGACCCTGAAAACCGTACATGCCTTAGCCTCCGGCATCGTTGGAGATAATAAGAATGCTATCTCCCGGATTGATCTTGAACCTCGGGTCCCGTACAAAGTCTCGACCATTGATATTGCAAGCGTAACCGCTGGTCAGCTTGCTTCGGTCAGGAGCGATCACCGGCCCTACCAAAACCGGCAGATGTCCGGCCAAGGCCACGAAGACGCTTGAGAGAACGGCTTGGGGCGGCAACACGAGAGCGACCTTTGCTGTCTTCGCACGCAGGCGGGCGGTTCCGTACAACTCGACCGTGCAAAGGATCGGCTCGTCCTGAGAAAGCCCAGGGGAGGCATCATTTCTTGTCTGTGCACCGTTCGCCATCGGCAGCTGTGAAAACCGTGTCTTTACGGGCTGTTGCCCAAACTTAGCTCAAAAATCGAAAACTTGA
>JACPFH010000443.1 GCA_016183075.1 Deltaproteobacteria bacterium
GCTGATCGGCAATCTCGTGAATTGCGCCAAGGTCTACGCGCTCGCCGCTCTGGAACTCTGCAACCGGCGGGCCTAGGGCGGAAGGTATTCGCTCTGCAGCGTCGCACGGACGGGGAGATCACTGGGTTTTCGGCTTCAAGCGTTGAGCTTCTGGGGCGGGAGGTTGGAGCCTGAAAACCGAGACCCGGGGTCGAGAGAACCAGGGCAGGCTATTTCGGCGGTCGGGAATTACACAAAAGAAAGGAAAATCATGAGCGAGATGGACGCAATCAAGGAGCGGGTTCAGCGCGAGGTTCGTGAGGAGAAGCTGGTGGAGTACGCGCGGGAGATTTGCGACGTGCACTCCCCGACGGGGCAGGAGGCGGAGGTGGCGCGGCTGCTTCAGTCCTGGATGAAGGAGTTGGGGATGCGCGCCGAGCTGCAGGAGGTGGAGGATGGCCGGTTCAACGTGATCGGGGTGTTGGAAGGTGAGGGAGGGGGTCGGACGCTGATGTTTAACGGTCACATGGACACCTCATATCCGTTCATGCTTGGGGGCTCGGGGCGATCGGGGATGTTGGAGCGGCCGTTGCCGAGCAAGGTGGTCGGCGAGTGGGTGTATGGGACGGGGGTGGACAACATGAAGTCGGCGTTTGCCTGTTATCTGGGCGCGGTGGAGGCGCTCAAGCGGGCCGGCGCTCGGCTTGCGGGTGATATTGTGATTGCGGGTGTGGTGGGCGAAGTGGAGGGCAGCTCGGTTAGTCAATATCACGGATCGGCTTATCGGGGGTTTGGGCACGGGACGCGGTATTTGATTGCGCACGGCGGCCTGGCGGATTATTGCCTGATTGGGGAGCCCAGTAATTTGAGGCTTGGTTTGGGAAACTGCGGGGCGGTATGGGCCAAGATCACAACTCACGGACCGGTGATGGGCAGTTATCGATCCACGTGGGAGAACAGCGCCATCAAGCGGGCGGTGGCCGTGATGGAGGCCTTGCAGTCCTGGAGGACTTCGTATTTGTCGCGCAATCGGCATCCCGATGTGGAGCTGGCGATGTCGATATCGGCGATCGAAGGGGGATGGCCGTGGCGGGTGTCGCGCTCTGCGGGGCACTGCTCGGTCTATGTCGATGTGCGCACGCTGCCTAGCCAGCCGCTCCATCCGGTGATGCGGGAGCTGAAGGATCTGGTGCGCTCGGTGGACGGAAAAGAAGAGGTGCATAGATCCGAGGTGGATTTTTATGCCACGACTCCAGGCACGGAGATCGGCGTCAAAGCCGAATTGGTAGAGGCCGTGCGCCAGGCTCACATAACCATCCACGGCCAGGTGCCAACAACGCGCGTCTCCCAGGCGACTGCAGATGTGTCACATTTCAATCGTTATGGAGTTCAGGCGATGGTTTACGGGCCCGGGGGCGCCAGGATGCCGGAAGGTCAGGAGGAGGTGGGCGAGTGTGTGCTGATCGGCAATCTCGTGAATTGCGCCAAGGTCTACGCACTCGCCGCTCTCGACCTCTGCAACCGCCCCGCCTGAAAAGTGGAAAAGCACTGACGAGGAGCGGGTTACGGCTTTGATCAGCGAGAGCGAAGTTCGACTCCATGGCTATCTTCACCAGCGAGTCGGCGGCCTCAGGCGCCTCAGGTTGGCAGAGTGACTTTCCCTCCAAGTTGTGTTCCGATAAAACGGGCGGTCACGGCAAGCAGGCCCATGAGGACGGCGAGGACGACACTCACCGCAGCCGCCCGATCAAATTCCCCGTTGGACCACAAGACCCATACCACGGTGCTCAGCACCGCGTTGTCGGTAATGTAGAGCGTCGCGGCCATGGTGACCTCTCGGAACGAGAGGAGAAACAACCAGATCCACCCTTCCATGAGCGGCGCCCAAATCAGCGGCATGATGACCCGGCGCATCACTTTGGAGGGAGAAGCTCCGCATACGGCGGCTGCTTCCTCTAGGTCCTTATGAATTTGGATCATCGCCGAGTTCAAGGTCCGGGTGCCGAAGGTGATGTGGGAGATCACGAAGGCCGCCACTAGGATCCACACGGTGCCATACACCGGAAAGAACGGTCCCGCGATCAGCGCGATGTAGATGAGCGCCACAGCGATGATGATGCTGGGAATGGCGAGAGGCATAGTGGCAAGCCGATCGAGGAAAAACTTCCCCGGCATGTTGGAGCGCACGACGATCCAGGAGACCAGAATGCTCAAGCTCATGACCAAGGTCGGCGCCGTAAAGATCAGGATCGTCGTGTTCGTAAACGACTCCAGGACCATGGGGTTTTTGAGGTACCGATAGGCGTCGAGCGAGACGCTTCCCAGCGCTTCGACCGAAGGCGCCTGGATATAGGGCACTAGGGACATCCAAATGAGTGAGGCGAAGGGAAAGACGATCGAAAGACAAAAGTAAAGCAGGACGAAAGCTCCGCCCAACCACTTCCATGGCCCCAGCTCGGTGAGCCTCGGCCGGTATCCCTTTCCGGAGACGACGGCATAGCGATAGCTCTTGCGGATGACCCTGGAATAGTAATAGGCGGCTACCGTAGATACCGCGAGGAACACGATGCTCGTGGCTCCCACGATCCCGTACTGAGGTACGCTGCTCGACGCCCGCGTCAGCGTGAATACCCTGCTGCTGAAGAGGTGAATTTGGCCCGGGAGTCCCACAATCAGTGGGACCTCCAACACCGCGATTCCGAGCATGAACATGTAGATGATGGCAGCGAGAAGGCCGGGCCAGCTTAAGGGAACCGTCACGCGGCAGAACGTTTTCCAGCCTCCAATGCGGTTGGCGTAAGCCGCCTCTTCCATCGCCGGGTCCATCTTCGAAAACACGGCCGAAAGCATGAAAAAGGCTATCGGCATGAAGCTCAACCCCTGGACGAATGCCATCCCCGGCATCGTGTAGATGTTGATAACGAGCGGGACATATAGCGTTTTGGTGAAGAACTGATTTATGATCCCGATGGTCGGGCTCAAGAGCAAAACCCAGCCAATGGCCAGGAGAAAGGTCGGGATCAAGATTGTCATTCCGA
>JACPFH010000074.1 GCA_016183075.1 Deltaproteobacteria bacterium
GTGGAGGATATACTGGTTCGTTTGGCGCGTTGCTGCCACCCGCTGCCCGGAGAGACGATTCTGGGTTTTATAACCCGGGGAAGGGGCGTCACGGTTCACGTGGCAAGCTGTCCGACGGTGCTGGAGAGCGATCCCCAAAGGAAGATCGAAGTAAGCTGGCAGGCGGACGGGCAGGAGCCGCGACCGATCAAGATCGAAGTCAGCTGTATCGACAGGCCCGGCTTGTTAGCGGCGATCAGCGCCGCCATTACCAGTGCGGACGTCAATATCGCGCGCGCGCAGGTACGGACGTTTCCCGATCAAAAGGCATTGAACTCCTTCGAGGTGATGATCAGCAGCTCGGAGCAGCTGCGGCGGGTTCTGCAGAGCATCGGCAAGGTGAAAGGGGTTTACCGAGCCGTCCGGGCAAGGGGCTAGCAAGACGACCGGGGACCGATGACCGGGACGGAAAAACGACCGACGACCGGAGACGGGGGACCGGGATGAAAAAACGACCGAGGACCGGGGACCGAGGCCCGTCTTCGGTCTCCGGTCTCCCGTCTGTGTATGTCAAACGGCTTTCTCCACTCTGCCCGAGTGAACGCACTGGGTGCAGACCAGGATCCGACGGACTGCCCCGTCGACCCGGGCCCTTACCTTCTGAAGATTCGGCTTCCACACCCGTTTTGTCCGGTTGTTGGCGTGGCTCACGTTGTGACCTACCGATCGCCCTTTGCCACAGATGGAACAAATCCTGGCCATAACTAGTTCTTTCGCATCCTTTCGATAATCTCCGTGGTCGAGTAGCGGCCCAAATAGGGAACCACCGCCACCGTACCTCCGCCCGATTCCACGATGTCGGCTCCCACGATGGTTTCCTTTGCCCAATCCCCGCCCTTCACGAGAACATCCGGCTGCAATTCCCGGATAAGTCCGTGAGGGTCAGGATCGCTGAATAAGACAACGTAGTCTACCATTTCGAGCGCGGCAATCAACTCCGCCCGGTCGGATTCAGGTAGGATCGGGCGGTTCGGCCCTTTGATCGCCTTAACGGAGCTGTCCGAGTTCAAGCCGACCACCAAAAGATCACCGAGTTTTTTTGCTTCTCGGAGCAGGTGGAGGTGGCCGCGGTGGAGCAGGTCGAAGCAGCCGTTGGTGAAAACGACTTTTTTACCCGCGGACTTGGCCCGGGCGACGATTCTTTTTAGCTCCGCGATCTCGCACATCTTCTTCTGCACGTTCGATGGCTAGCATTTCGCATGGGCGATTGCAACGGTCCTTGACCTCACTTAGAAATTCAGATAAGGTCCTGAAAATCCCCACCAGCGGTTTTTAGCGGTTTCAAAAACAGGAGGAAATTATGCAGTATCGGGATCTCAGGGAGTGGATTCAGCTCGCCGGCGAGATGGGCGAGGTCAAGATGCTGAACGGTTGTGACTGGGACCTGGAGATCGGCGCGGTGACGGAGCTCGTTCATCATAAGGAAGACGGCCCGGCGGTAGCGGTATTGTTTGACGAGATTAAAGGTTACCCGAAGGGCTACCGCGTCCTGTCCAACTCCTTGAGTTCGCGCAATCGCTTAAGTCTCACCTTAGGCCTTCCGCCCGGCGACACCAAGATGGATTTTGTCCGCATATGGAAGGACAGGTACAAACAGATCAAGCCGATGCCGCCCAAATTTGTCAAAGACAGCCCGTTGTTTGAAAACGTGTATCGGGATGATGAAGTCGATCTGCTCAAATTTCCGACTCCCAAGTGGCATGAGCATGACGGCGGCCGCTATATCGGGACGGGCAGCCTCGATATCACCCGTGATCCGGATGAAGGGTGGGTGAACTGGGGAACCTACCGTGTCATGATCCACGACAGGAACACGGTCGGTTTCTATATCTCGCCCGGCAAGCACGGGAGAATCCAGCGCGACAAATACATAAGCTCGGGAAAGCCGTGTAAAGTGGCCATGTCCTTCGGCCACGATCCTCTTATGTTCCTGGCCGCCAGCGTCGAGGTTCCCTACGGGATCCCCGAATACGAGTTTGTTGGAGGCGTGCGGGGAGAACCGCTCGAACTGATCGAGGGGGAATATACAGGCCTTCCGATTCCCGCTACGGCCGAAATCGTCGTGGAAGGGGACGCAATTTTCGATCAGCCGAGAACCGAGGGGCCGTTCGGCGAATGGACAGGATATTATGGCAGCGCCGAGAGGTCTGAGCCGATTGTCAAGATCAAGAGGCTCTATCACCGCAACAACCCCATCATTCTGGGCTCGCCCCCGGGCAGGCCGCCGGCAGAGCTCGGGTGGTATCGCTCCTATCTGCGCTCCGCTCTGATCTGGGATGAAATGGAGAAGGCCGGCGTGCCGGATGTCAAAGGCGTTTGGCTTACTGTTTCCGGCGGGAGCCGGCTTATTTTAGGTGTTTCGATCAAGCAGCGCTATCCGGGGCATGCCCGCCAGGCAGCCTTGGTCGCATCGCAATGCCACGCGGGGGCCTATCTCGGGCGCTACGTGATCGTCGTGGACGACGATATCGATCCGTCCAATACCGATGATCTGATCTGGGCGATGGCGACCCGGTCCGATCCGGATACGGACATCGATATCATCCGGCGTTGCTGGAGCGGACCGCTCGACCCGATCATCCATCCCACGAAGAAAGGTTTCAACTCCCGGGCCATCATCGACGCGTGCCGGCCCTTCGAGTGGATAAAAGATTTCCCCAAGGTGGCCGAGTCCAGCAAGGAAGTTCTGGATGCGACGGCCAAGAAATGGGGGACCTTGCTCTTCGGTAAGGACGGAGGAAAAGCTTAGCGAGCCTGCGGCGGGAGATTTCTGCTCAGGAAGAGAGATCTAACAGGAGAGGGGTCGTCTTGCCACTGCGGTAGACCTCCACTCGGATCTGGCCGGATTTTTTGCTGTCGCCGAGGAGGCGTTCGAGATCTCCCACCTTTTGGACGGCCCGGCCGCCAACGTTAACGATAACGTCGCCCCTCTGGAGCCCGGCACTGGACGCCGGGCTTCCCGCATCCACGTCCGCGACCAAGACTCCCGATGTACGTCGAACACCAAAAAGCTCGGCTAGCTCCGCGGTCAAGTTTTGCACCCGCAGGCCTCCCCGGATTTTGCGAAACTCCCCCTTGGTCTTTTCGGACGAGGGCAACGGCGTGGCCTTGGCCAGAACCTGGGCCGAGGCATAGATCGGCGCTTTCATCCTGAGTGCCACGGCGATGGCATCGCTGGGTCGGGAATCAATGTGGAATTCCTGGCCCTTGAGCCGCACCGCGATGATCGCGTAGTAGATGTTGTTCTTGATGTCGGTGATCGTAATGCGGTGGATCGTCGCGCCTATGCCCTGAAGGATGTTTCGGATGAGGTCGTGGCTGTTGGGACGCGGTGTGGCGACATTTTCCATCTCGATGGCGATGGAGGTTGCTTCTTCGCTACCGATCCATATCGGTACCATCTTTTGATCTCTGACGCTTTCGAGGATCACGACGGCGGTCGGGGTTTTCGCGGACGGGTCGAGCATGACTCGCTTGACCTTCATCTCGACCACCGCCTGCTCTTCGGAAGCGTGAGGATAGGCGGGAACGAGAAACAGGGCCGACAGCGCGAACAACAAGATCCGCTTCTTCACGGTCGTCTCCTTTAAAAACCTCGAGTGGGTTCCGATCGTGGCAAGGTTTGCCGCAGAACTTCTTGGAGCCACCTTACCTGTCTAGCTCTCGGCTTGTCAATAGTCGTATTTCTTCGGGGTGAAGCTCCCTCGGGAAAGGCCGCTTCAGCCCGAGGCTGATCCGCCTCTGGCGGACGCGGCTGCGGCCGATGGGTTCGTGCCGACCGGTTGAACGACTTGAACGACTTGAACGGCTTGAACCGGTTCGGCGTTCAAAACGTTCAAACAGTTCAAAATGGTTAGGGCCTGCGCCAGCCTAAATGCTACTACGTCCACAGCCTCGCTCGCGCTCCCCTCTGTCGCGGGCGAGCACGCGCTGGGCCTTCTTTCGGCTTCGTTTCTTCTTGACCGCTTTTTGGCGGGTGGGCTATGTTGCTGCAGGGAAGGGAGCGTTGCCGGTGTCGATCATCCGCCTGCCTGAAAGTTTAGCGAGCCGGATCGCCGCGGGTGAAGTCGTCGAGCGCCCCGCGTCTGTGGTTAAGGAGCTGGTGGAAAATTCGCTGGATGCTCAGGCGCGGGAGATTTCCGTGTGGGTGGGGCGAAGCGGGGTTGCCATGATCCGCGTCAGCGACGACGGAACGGGTATCCCGTTCGAAGATATTTCCCTTGCCGTGGAAAGGCACTCGACGAGCAAGCTCCGTGACGAAGCGGATCTGTTTCGGATTGCAACCTTGGGATTTCGGGGCGAAGCATTGCCCAGCATTGCTTCCGTGGCGAAGGTGGAGATTGTTTCTCGTACCCGGGACGCTGCGGCCGGCTACCGGCTGTGCGTCCAGGGAGGAAAAAAGGACGAGCCTGTCCTCGCGGGCTGCGCGCCGGGCACCACGGTGGAGGTGCGTGATCTTTTCTTCAATACCCCGGCCAGGCGCAAGTTTCTCAAATCCCCGGCGACGGAGCTGGGCCATGTCTGCGACGTGGTTAACCGGATGGCGCTGGCCTATTGGGAGGTTCACTTCCGGCTCTACTGTGACGGGAACATGGTTTCGAACTACGTGGTTGTTCGCCGGCTCCAAGATCGTGTGGAGCAGGTCCTGGGACAGGAGATTGCTGCCGCCATGGCGCCGTTTTCAGCCGATCGGGGAAAGGTAAGAGTCTCCGGCTTCTTGAGCACGTCTCCCAGCTCCTTTTCCAGCTCGCGTCATATGCTGACCTATGTGAACAGGCGCTTCGTGCGGGATCGGGTGCTCAGCCACGCGGTTTTACAGGGGTACGAGACGCTGCTTATGAAGGGTCGCTATCCGGCGGTGGCCCTCTTTGTTGAGGTTCCTTTCCAAGAAGTCGATGTGAACGTCCATCCGGCCAAGTATGAAGTTCGTTTCCGGCGGCAGTCGGAAATCCACGACGCTGTCGCGGACGCCGTGCGGCACGCCTTGAAGCGGGAGTCTGCGGGCGAGCGCTCGCAGAGCGCGCGATCGAGTCCCCACGCGGGCAGCGAAGTGCGGGAGTTCTCGCTTTCCTATGGCGCCGGCCGAGGCAAGCTTTCGGTTTTGACCGAGACTCCTAAGCTCGGTGGCGCCGAAGCGGAAATTGCCCGAGGTTTTTTTTCGTCCCTTGAGGTCCTCGGCCAGGCCCTCGGCTGCTATGTCGTTTGTGCCGCTCCCGGCGGCATCGTCGTGATCGACCAGCATGCCGCGCATGAACGCATCGCTTTTGAGAAAATGCGCCGCGATCTCGAGCCGGCGAAAATGCAACGCCAGAATCTTCTCATGCCGCAAGTTTTGGAGCTTTCGGCCGGCGAGGCGCTCGTGCTGGAGCAACATCTCACGCTGCTGGATGGGCTGGGCTTTTGCATCGAGCCTTTTGGCTCGAATCGCTTCGCTGTGGAGACGGTTCCGGCGCTTCTGCCTCAAGGAGATTACACGCGTGTGCTGCGGGACATGATCGCAGAGCTGGCCGAGATTGGGAGGTCATCCGAGCTGCGGCAAGGGTTGGAAGAGCGTTTAATGACCATTGCTTGTCATAGCGTGATCCGCGCCAACCGGAGGTTGGAGCGAGACGAAATCCGCGCGCTTCTTTCCCAGCTTGATGAAATTGATTTTGCCACCCAGTGTCCTCATGGCCGTCCCGTCATCATTGAATTTACTCGTGAGCAGCTCGAAAGAATGTTCAAACGTGCGTAACAGTAGCGATCGGCAATCAGCGATCCATCCGTTCGAATCGTTCAAGCAGTTCAAGTCGTTGGAGCTCTTCAAAACGTTTTAAACCGCTTGAACGTCTTAAACGAGTTTGAGATCCAAGGTGATAGCCTGAGACAATGAAGCCTAAGCTCGTTATCATCCTGGGTCCCACCGGCGTTGGAAAGAGCGAGGTTGCGCTCGATGTTGCCGAGGAGGTCGACGGAGAGATCATCAACGCCGACTCGCAGCAGATCTATCGCTCTATGGACATTGGGACGGCGAAGCCGCCGGCGGCGATCCGGCGGAGGGTGACTCATCATCTGATCGACATTGTCGATCCGGACGAAGATTTCAATGCCGCGCGCTTTCGCGAGATGGCGCTAAAAAGCGCTGAGGAGATTCGTGCCCGCCGAAAGAGAGTCGTCCTGTGTGGCGGCACGGGTCTGTACATTCGAGCCTTCACCCATGGCCTTTTTATTGGTCCCGCGAGCGATCCTGCGATCCGGAAGCGTCTTGAGGCCGAGATCGAAGCCCACAGCCTGAATGCTCTTTACGAACGTCTGAGAGACGTAGATCCCGAGGCGATCGCCTGGATTCATCCGCACGACCGGCAGAGAATTATCCGGGCTCTCGAGGTTTTTGAGCTCACGGGGAAAAGAATGAGTGATTGGCAAAGGGAGCATGGCTTTCGAGAAAGCCTGTTTGCAACGTTGAAAATCGGGCTCGACCGCGAGCGGACGGAGCTTTATGATCTGATCAACCGGCGCTGTGACGAGATGATGGCGAAAGGTTTGGTGGACGAGGTCAAAGCATTGGTCGGGAAAGGTTACAGCTTGGATTTGCGGCCGTTTCAGAGCGTGGGTTACCGCCATATCGGTCTCTATCTGAAGCGGGAGCTGAGCCTGGAGGACGCCGTCTCTCTCATGAAGCGGGACTCTCGCCGTCTCGCCAAGCGCCAGCTCACCTGGTTTCGCGCCGATAAGGAAACACTCTGGTTTCATCCGGAGAAAGACCGGAGGAAGATCATCGAGACCGCGAAAGAATTTTTCATGAATGAACAAAGAAAAGTTTAAATCGGAATCGAGCGCTTGATGGGGGATCGTGATGCCGAAGAATATCGTCCTGTTTTCGGATGGCACGGGCAACAGCGCTGGCAAGCTCTTCAAGACCAATGTCTGGCGACTGTACCAGGCAGTCGACCTTTCGGGGCCTCGTCCGGCGCCGCCGAATAAGCCGGAGCAGGTCGCCTATTACGATGATGGAGTGGGGACCTCGGCGTTTAAGCCTCTGGCGCTGCTTGGGGGCGCCTTCGGGTGGGGGCTGAAGCGCAACGTTATCGACCTGTACACCTTCCTGTGCCGCAACTATGAGGAGGGCGATCGGATCTACGGTTTCGGCTTTAGCCGGGGAGCCTTTACCATCCGGGTTCTGACGGGGCTAATCAACAACCAAGGTCTGGTGCGCGCCGAGACTGAAGCGAAACTCAGGCGGTTGGCGACAGACGCCTTCCGCGCATACCGGGCCGAACGCTACCGAACGAGGATCGGATTGGAGCGCCCGGCGCGTGCTCTGCGTGGCCGCGTTATTCGAGCTAAAAACTTTATCAGACGGCTGGAAACCTACCGCATCCGGGATACGGCGCGGAAGCCGTCGATCGCGTTCCTCGGACTTTGGGACACCGTGGACGCCTATGGACTTCCCATCGACGAGCTCACACGGGCCTGGAACGCGCTCTTCCCGCTCTCAGTGCCGGATCGCGAGCCGAGCGCCATCGTCCGGCGCGCCTGCCATGCGCTTGCTCTCGACGACGAACGGAACACATTTCATCCCGTTCTGTGGAACGAAAACAACCTGCCGGGGCGGAACATCCAGACTCTACGAATCCAGGATGAACGGATCACCCAGGTCTGGTTCACCGGGATGCATTCCAATGTCGGCGGCGGCTATCCGGACGACGCGCTGGCCCACGTCTCGCTCGACTGGATGATGGGTGAGGCGGAACGAGCGGGACTCGTGTTCAAGCCCGGCGAACGCGATAAGATCAAGGCCGCGGCCGACATATGCGGGAGGCTCTACGACTCCCGTCGCGGGCTTGGCGGTACCTATCGCTACCTGCCGCGAAAGCTCGCCGTGCTCACGAACGATATCGACGACAAACGGAACCAGGTGGTCATCAAGCGCCCGAAAATGCATGAGAGCGTGATCGAACGGATCAAAAAAGGCGTTGACGGATACGTCCCTTTGGTTTTGCCGGCGCGATACGGTGTCGTCACGGCAAACGGCGATATTCTGGATGCGCCGCCGATCACCCCGAGCGCAACGCGTGTCATAGAGCATCCCACACAGGCCCAGGCCCGCGCCAATCTTCAAGAAAAGGTGTGGAATCTCGTCTGGTGCAAGCGCGTCGCCTATTTCACTTCCATCATCGTCGCCGTGGCGCTCGCAGCCTTCCCCCTCTATCGCACCGCGAGATCGGCTTGCGAAGGGCCGCTTTGCGCCCTGTCGCCGGTCGTAACCGCCATCGGCATTTTTCTCCCGGGCTCGGCCGGTCCATGGCTCAATGCCTATGAGAGTCATCCGGGAAGCTTCGGGCTCCTCGTGTTATTGTTGATCGCCCTTGTTTATGCGGGGAGTCGGCTTCAAGTGCGTATATTTGACGAGATGCGCGCTATTTGGAGGCCCATCCTTGAAAATCTCGGCTCGCCCGTGCCGATCGCCGCTGCGCCTGGCGGGGCGCTCTTCCGGCTGCGCTCGCACCCGCTCTACCAGAGTTTTTTCAAATTTATGAGGCGGGTGGTGTTCCCTTTCGTTGCCGGTGTGACCGCTGCGCTGGTAATAGTGGGGGGCATCAGCCAGGGTGTTTTCGCGGTGATGAGCTCCGCTGGGATCATCTGTACGCCGACGAAGTCCGGTCGGCTCGAGCCGGGCATCCTGGACAAAGGCACTTTTTCCAACGATGCGCTGTGTTGGGCTAGCGGCGTCGAGATCGAGGAAGGCAAGCGGTACCGTCTCACGATCACGATCGATGACAAGGATCCTTGGATGGACGGGACTATCCGCCCCGGCATCGGCGGCTTCGGAACGGAGCTAATGACGCCCGCTATGTTTTCGGGACTCCTCCTTCGGCGCCATATCGGAGAACCTTGGTTCAAGCCGATTGCTCGGATCGGGAACCAGGGCAGCGATGAGTATCCGCTCGGCCCGGTGGGTTCGTCGGTTCGCGATCGGACGGCCAAAAGGCTCGTCGCCGAGATCGCGGCACGTCGCAGCGGCGAGCTTTTCTTGTTCGTCAACGACGCCAGTCCCTAAGGCCTGGCAAGTCTTCTATAAAAACAACCGGGGAACGGCCACGGTGAAGGTTCAACCCGTGGCCGAGCCAATGAGCTAGGGAAAAGCCGCGCGACAGTCCCGTGCAACAGTTTTTCGGCCTGAGACCGTGAATGCGAAGGTAGAACCCGGTTCTTTGAGCGCCTATCTGCTGGCGGCTCGTCCGCGAACGCTCACGGCCGCGCTGTCCCCCGTCCTCGTGGGCGGCGCGATCGCCTCAAGCCACGATACATTTGCCTTTCTTCCCTTCTTGGCAGCCCTGCTTGGCGCCGTCTGGATTCAGGTGGGAACCAATATCGCCAACGACCTCCATGATTATCTCAGGGGCACGGACAGCCACGCGCGATTGGGTCCGCCCCGGGCCGCCCAATCCGGGCTTCTGACGACCGATCAGCTTCTCGCGGCCATGATCGTCAGTTTCTCGATGGCGACGCTTTGCGGCGTTTATCTCGTCGCCAAGGCCGGTTGGCCCATCGCCGTTGCCGGAGTTTTTGCGATCGCGTCGGGAATCGCGTACACGGCGGGCCCCATGCCGCTCGGTTATGTGGGAGTTGGTGATCTTTTCGTGTTTATCTTTTTCGGCCCGGTCGCGGTGTGCGGGACCTACTATGTTCAGGCCGGATTTCTGACTTCAGAGGCGATCTTGGCATCCATTTCGGTCGGGCTTCTCACCACTGCGATCCTCGTCGTCAACGATGTCCGGGATATCGAGAGTGACATGCGCGCCGGCAAACGGACCCTACCCATACGCTTTGGACGGAAATTCGGTCTCGCCGAATATGCGTCCCTGATCGCTGTCTCTTATTGTTGGCTTTTCCTCATGGCTTACGTAGCGGGAAATGGATGGCTGCTGCTTCCGTGGCTAGGCTTTCCCTGGGCGCTTTCTCTGATCCGATATTTTTTCCGCACCGAGCCCGGACCGCGCCTCAACCTCCTCCTTGCGCGGACGGCACAGCACCTTTTGCTCTATAGCGTGCTTCTCGGCTTCGGCTTCTTAGTCCGGACGTAAGCATAGCTGCGGCTGTGTTTGGCCATGTTGCTCCTCGAGCCGCTAGTGTAGTGTTTCCAAAGTTCGTTGAATATTTCCAATGTCATTCCGGCCAACCCCGGATCTTAGTCCGGGGTAGCGCGAGCCGGAATCCAGGGAATTTAAGGACTTCTGGATTCCCGCTTTCGCGGGAATGACGAGAGATGGAGCGCCGACTTCTTCATCCAATTTCTGAATCAGGACACTAGTGTAGTCTTTCATAATTACCTTAACCTTCCGTTCGTGGTGAGCGTGTCGAACCATGAACGGAACCCGCTGAAATACCTCGCCCTTCGACATTCTCAGGGCGAACGGACTATGTAAAGGTATTTTAGAGACGGCTAGCAGCAGGGGAGAGGGTTCTCGATCAGATTGTAGACGTCATCAAAGCCGATCTCGTTGATGACCTTTTGGATTTTGTAGAGCCGGGGAGGCTCCCCCGGGAGAAAAACCATGATCGCGGTCTCAATAGGCGGACAGCCTGGCTTCACGCAGGGGACCTCTTTGATGACGATCGGCGTCTCTTTGGAAAAGCCGAGGTTTTGCCTGACCCAATACCTGATCTGGTCGACGGTGAACGAGGAGATCTCCAGATTCTCCCGGCCGAACGGATCAACACTCTTTGGCGAATCCCCGTTGCCCGTAGACAGGCAACCCATGAACCCTTCCCTGATGTTATTCAGGTCCAGGTCCCGGCCGATAAAGACGAGCCGGTTCATTCGTATTTCATCTTTTCCCCACTGTCTTCCCGGTCGTCCCTCGAACATCATATGAACTCCCTGGAAAACGAATTGGTCGGGATCTCCCCGCAGGTTGAGGATACCCTTCATGCGCAGGATGCTGGCGCCGTGTTTAGAGATGAGCGAACGGAACCACCGGCTCACGTTCATGCCGTCCAGCTCGCCGGGCTGCGTGAGTGAAAGGGTGGAGACGGCCGGGGTGTGAGTGTGATCGCCGGCGAAAAGATCCGGCGTATCTTTCAACCTGTCGGCGAGGGTATCATGGTTCAGCTCCAGGAGGACATTGAGATCGAGATCGGCGTTTTTTGTCCGACGAAGAGCGGCCGTGCGGTTCAAGCTGCGCACCTTCTGTTCGAGGTTGTCGAGTTCCCCGGCGGTGGCCAGGTCGGTTTTGTTGAGCAGGTTAAGGTCGGCAAAGGCGATCTGCTCCTGCGCTTCGATCGAATGATCGATGTGGTTCCAGATGTGTTTGGCATCGACCACGGTCACGATCGCGTTGAGAGCGAATTCCCGCCGGATCCGCTCGTCGACGAAGAACGTTTGGGCTACCGGGGCCGGATCGGCGAGACCGGTGGTCTCGATGAGGAGGCTGTCGAATTGGGACTTTCGCTCGCTCAACTGGAATAGGGCACGCAGGAGATCCCCCTGCACGGTGCAGCAAATGCAGCCGTTGTTCATCTGAACGATCTCCTGGTCCGATGAAAACAGGAGATGATGGTCGCTCCCGACTTCGCCGAACTCGTTGACGATAACCGCCACGCGGTGGCCGTGCTCGGTCGTAAGGATGCGATTTAAAAGGGTTGTTTTCCCGGCTCCTAGAAAGCCCGTTAGGATCGTGGCGGGAACCCGCCGGCTCTGCGTGTCGCTCATCTTGGCTCGACAAAAAACAATTTTCGTCAAAAGCCTAACAACCGGCTTTCTGGTAGTCAATACGCGAGTAGGTGACGCGATTGCATGGAATCGGACGGAGTGGTAGAAACGGTGCAAAAATTTGATTGCGGAACGCACGCAACCGGAACGCGAAAGGGTGGGCCATGGTATGGGCTTTAGCGGCGAATTGGGTTTGCAGTTTACCCTTCAGGTCGCCTCTCACTACACGACTACCGAGCTGGCGGATCTTGCCGGGATGGCGGCTCGAAGCGGCTTTGACCAGGTCTGGCTGAGCGATGCGCTTCGCTATCGCAATGTTCTGGTGGTCGCGGCGGCCATTGCCAGCAAGGCACCGCTCAAAATCGGCACGGCCATTCTGGTGCCGTATTTTCGCAACCCGGTCGACGTCGCCGGTGCGCTTCTCGCTCTTTCCGAGCTTACAGGCGGAAGGGAAATCAGTCTTGGAATCGCCAAAGGCAGCAAAGGGCAGGTGCCCCAGTACGTGCACATGTCCAAACCATTTCGCGTGGTGCGGGAGTCCGTTGGCTTCTGGCAGCGCCTGCTTGGCGGCGAAGAGGTCAAGTTTAGCGACTATCCTGCGCTATGCGCCTACTTCCAGCTTAACGAGGACGGTCATATTCGGCTTGCTGCTCTTCCCAAATCTCCCGTGCTCTTTTACGGCGGGGGCGTTGGGCCACGATTTCTCAAAATCGCGGGCGAAATCATGGATGGGGTTTTGATCGGAGGTTATTTCATCACCATGCTGAGGCTCGGGCGGCTGGAGCAGGCTTTGGCCGGTGCCGAGCAGGCGGCGCGAGCAGCCAATCCCAAAAAGAAACTGCGCAAGGTCTGCGAGCTTAACCTTGCCGTCGCCTCCGACGGGGAACGAGCGGTGGCAGAGGCGAAAAAATACACGGCCCACCATATGGTGAGCCTGCAGGCGCTGGGGTACACGCCGGAGGAGTTTGGCCGCCTCGGCATCGACTATGCTCAAGTCGATCGCCTGCGCGAAGGTTTACACGCGGGCATGACGATCGAAGAGGCCGCGCGCGATCTAGTCACCGATGCCATGGCCAGGGCCTGTTTCGTCGCCGGATCTCCCGGGCAGTGCGTTGAGCCGGTATTGGAACTTGCGGGCCAGGCCCAGCGCTTGGGCTTCGATCAGATCTCTTTTGCCAAGCTCGGGCCCGATTACGCGGAAACGATTCGCTTCCTAAGCGCTGAGATTCTTCCAAAGCTGCGCTAGGGCTTGAAGCAGGAAGCGCTTCGCCGACCGACGACCGAGGACCGAGGACCGGCCGGTCCTCCGTCGCCCGTCTCCGGTCAAAGGGTTCTTCCGCCTGCGCGAGCCTGACGGAAACAGGCCACGGCGGATTTCACTTTCGCTCTTTCTCCAAGGATTCTAAGGTGCGCTTCAGATCATCCGGCAGCGGCGCGGACCACTTCTGTTTTTTTCCTTTGTAGTGGAACGCGATGCTGCTTGCGTGGAGGAACAGTCGCTTCAGCCCGTGCGCCTTGCGGAATTGGCGGTTGAAAGCAAAATCTCCGTGCTGCGAATCCATGACCAGCGGATGGCCAAGCTTTGCGAAATGGAGGCGGATCTGATGCATCCGTCCGGTCTCGGTTTCCACCCGAACCAGGCTGGTCGTGGCGAACTCCTTCTCGATCCGATAGAGCGTGAGCGCGGAAACCGGCTTGCCATCCCTTCCCGGTAGCGGCAAGTCGATCCGGCCTTCTCTCGGGTAAAGCCGCCCCATGACCAGCGCCAGATATTCTTTTTCGACTTCGCTCTCCTCGAAGCGCCGTTCCAGCTCCTTAGCCGTCTCCTCGTCTTTGGCTACAACGAAGACCCCCGAAGTCTCCTTGTCGAGGCGGTGAACGAGCTTCGGGATAACCCCTTGCGATCGATAGATTGCCTCGAGCATCCCGAGCAGCGACTGGCGCCTGGCGACCTGTTTGCCTTCATGGACCGCTACGCCGGCGGGTTTGTGTACGAGAACGACGTGCTCGTCTTCGAACAGGATGACCAGCTTGTCGGTCAAGGCGGTCCTTTCCCTGGGTGCTTGAGGCGTTTTATCGAAGGGAATGAAAAGCTGGAGCCGGTCACCCGGCCCGGCTATTTCCGTGGGTGCCGGGCGTCTGCCGTTGAGTCGCACTCCGTGCTTGCGAAAAAGCTTTCTCACATACCCGATCGGAAAGCGCTTCTTCAGGAAATTTTCCAGCTTCTTGGGCGTCTCGTTTTCGGGGATGACGATCTCCCAGGGCATCTCCTTCCTAATAGCCGCCTGGGTGAGACTTCGTCAAGGTTACGGGGACAGGCACGTAAGCGAGCCAGTCCCCGCTTCCCTAATAGCCGTCGGGTTTGGACTTCGTCAAGGGGCGAAAAGGGGCGCAACGAGATTTGCAATTCCTTAGAAATTAAGATAGCTTACAGCAACTGGCGTAATTTGTGCGCTGCTTCGAAAGAGGTTGCGTCCATGTGAGGTTTTCATTGAGCCGCAAAGAGGCGCTCGATGCGCTGCGAAAAAAGATCGATCAAGTCGATGAAAAGATTGTAGGCCTTCTGAATGAACGGGCTCTTCTCGCCCTGAAGATCGGGCAAACGAAGAGCCTCAATCGGGAAGAAGTTTACGTACCCAGCCGTGAAAAAGAGATCATTCACAGGCTGTCGAGCTTAAATCGAGGCCCGCTTCACGAGCAAGCCCTTCGCTCCATCTATCGCGAAGTGCTGTCCGCCTCCCGCTCCCTGGAAGCGCCGATCAAAATCGCTTATCTCGGCCCTGAAGCGACCTTCGCGCACTTGGCGGCGCGGGAAAAATTTGGCTCGTCGTCGACGCTCATCCCGCTGCCGGGCATTGCCGATGTTTTTCAGGAAGTCAGTCAAGGGAGAGCGGAATACGGGGTCGTGCCCGTTGAGAACTCCACGGAAGGGGTGGTGACGCACACTCTGGACATGCTCGTGGAGGCGGATGTCAAGATCTGCGCCGAGATTTTTTTGGAAATCCATCTTTACTTATTATCCCGTTCCGGGCGCCTCGAGGATATTCGCCGGATCGTTTCCCATCCCCAGGCGCTGGCGCAATGCCGCCGCTGGCTCGCGAGCCATTGCTCGCACGCGCAAGTGGAAACGGCGTCGAGCACCGCGCACGCGGCCCAGACGGCCTTGCAGGATAACTCCGTTGCCGCTATCGCCAGCGGCATGGCAAAGGACTATTACGGCCTAGACGTGGTGGCGGCCAACATGGAGGACCACGCGGGTAACACCACCCGTTTTCTGGTGATCGGGGATCAGGAACCCAAGCCGAGCGGAGATGACAAGACATCGATCGTTTTCTCGGTGAAGGACGAGGTCGGGATTCTCCATCGGATGTTGGAGCCGTTCGCAAAAAATCGAATTAATTTGACCAAGATCGAATCGCGCCCGCTCAAGCACAGGGCCTGGGAGTATCTGTTCTTTCTCGACTTTGAAGGACATAGAAAAGAGCCGAGGGTGCAACGGGCGATCAAGAAACTGGAGAGAAACTCCATCTTCATCAAGGTCCTGGGCTCTTATCCAATCGGCTTATGAGCATCTTCGCTAGAGTGCCGGAATACATTCGCTCGCTGATTCCCTATGCGCCTGGAAAACCCGTAGAGGAAGTCGAACGCGAGTACGGAATCGCCGGCTCGGTGAAGCTCGCCTCGAACGAAAATCCTCTTGGACCATCTCCCAGGGCCGTAAAGGCTCTGCGGGATAGACTCCATGAGCTGCACCTTTATCCCGACGGCGATTGCTTTTATTTGAAACGGGGATTGGCGAAGCAATTGGGCGTCGCTGCGGAGCGGCTCATTTTCGGCAACGGCTCCAACGAGCTTATCGAGCTGGCTGTGCGCACCTTCATGAGGGCCGGTGACGAGGCCGTCATGGCCCGGCAGGCCTTCGTCGTCTACCGGTTGGTCGTTCAGGCGGCTGGAGGTCGGCCGGTTGTGGTTCCGCTCAAAGACTTCACGCACGACCTGGAGGCGATGGCGGGCGCGATCACGCCCCGTACCCGGATCGTCTTTCTGGCCAACCCCAATAATCCTACGGGAACGATCTTCCGGCGCGCGGCCTGGGAGCGATTTCTCGAGCGGGTCGGCCCGGATCTGTTGGTGATCGTGGATGAGGCCTACTTCGAGTACGTCTCTGACCCCGAATATCCCGATTCTCTGGACTACCACGCAAAAGGAAAGCACATTCTCACGCTTCGTACCTTTTCGAAGCTCTACGGCCTTGCCGGACTGCGAATCGGGTACGGTGTGGGGAGCGAGGAGATGGTGGACCTCATGCATCGGGTGCGCCAGCCCTTCAACGTCAACGCGCCCGCCCAATGGGCGGCATTGGCGGCTCTGGCGGACCGGGAGCATGTGGATCGGACTTTAGCGGTCAACCGGGAAGGCATGCGTTACCTCGAGCGAGAG
Organism: Deltaproteobacteria bacterium; assembly: GCA_016183075.1. Classification (GTDB taxonomy): domain Bacteria; phylum Desulfobacterota; class Binatia; order UBA9968; family UBA9968; genus 2-12-FULL-57-22. Next base: position 16,175 of record JACPFH010000074.1, read on the forward strand.
TTCAGCCGCCTGGGTCTGGATCATGTTCCGAGCCGGGCAAATTTCATTCTTGTGCGCGTCGGAAATGGTCAGGCTGTATTCGAGGAGCTGCTCCCGCGCGGGGTTATCGTCCGGCCCATGGGCGTCTATGATTTTCCCGAGCACGTCCGGGTTACCATTGGAACAATGGCAGAGAACAATCGGCTTATCAAAGAGTTAGAAGCTATAGTTAAACCTGTTCATAGATCCGCGGAGGCGCGATGATTGTAGTATTGAAGCCGGGATTGCCCCAAGAAGATATCCAGAAAGTAGTCGAGAGGATCGAAAGCCTTGGTCTCAAGGCTCACATCTCGGTGGGCAAAGAAAGGACCATTGTCGGCGCAATCGGTGATGAGCGGCTTCTGGCCGACCAGACGCTGGAATCGTTTCCGGGAGTCGAGAAGGTGCTCCCGATCCTCAAGCCGTATAAGCTCGTTAGTCGAGAATTTCAAAAGGAAGACACCGTCATCGAGGTCAATGGCCACAAGATCGGCGGCAAGAAAATTCATGTCATGGCAGGTCCGTGCTCCGTGGAATCGCGCGAGCAGGTGCAGGAAACCGCGCTCTCGGTGAGAGAAGCCGGGGCGACTTTCCTGCGCGGAGGGGCGTTCAAACCCCGGACCTCGCCCTACACCTTTCAGGGGCTCGGCGAAGAAGGCCTCAACTATCTCGCCCGCGCCCGCGAGACCACCGGCCTTGCGGTGATCACCGAAGTGCTTGACCCGCGCGACCTGAACCTGGTTTACCGCTATACCGACGTCCTCCAGATCGGGGCGCGGAACATGCAGAACCTCAAACTCTTGACCGAGGTCGGCAAAGTCGATAAGCCGGTCATGCTCAAGCGTGGGATCAGCGCGACGATCCAGGAGTTCCTGCTGTCGGCGGAGTATATCGCCTCGGCGGGCAACCGAAAGATCATCCTGTGCGAGCGGGGCATTCGCACCTATGAAACCGAGACGAGAAACACCATGGATTTGAGCGCCGTGCCGTTGCTCAAGCAGCTCTCCCATCTCCCGGTATTCGTCGATCCCAGCCACGGCACGGGTAGGTGGGATCTGGTGACGCCCATGGCCCTGGCGGCAGTCGCCGCGGGCGCGGACGGTCTGCTGATCGAGGTGCACCCGCATCCCGAGGTCGCCCTGAGCGATGGTCCGCAATCGCTCAAGCCCGAGAAATTTGCCGCGCTCATGGCGCAGCTTAGAAAAGTGGCCGCGGCGCTGGGGAGGGAAGTGTAGTGGGGTTTGCGTTCCGCAGGATGGTGGTGGCGGGGGTGGGGTTGATCGGCGGCTCGTTGGCGCTGGCGGCTCGTCAGCGCAAGCTGGTTGAAGAAGTCATCGGGTTCGGTCGCGGGGAGCGAAATCTTCGGGTGGCGCTGAAAGAAGGAATGATCGACCGCTATTTTTTGCGCGAGGAGGAGCTGCCTCGCGGCGTCGATCTCTTGGTCTTGGCTACTCCGGTTCAGGCGGTCGTCCCGCTTGCGGAGAATTTTCTTCCGGGTCTGGAATCGGGGTGCCTTGTGAGCGATGTCGGCAGCGTGAAGGGAAGGATTGTGCGGGACATGGAAAAGCTCCTTCCCAAAAGGATACCTTTTGTGGGAGCCCATCCGATTGCCGGAAGCGAACAGTGGGGAGCCGCGGCCGCGGTCGCCGGTCTCTTTTCCGGGCAGCGCTGCATCGTGACTCCGACCCGGAATACGGACCCAGGGGCCCTTAAGCGGATTATCTCGCTCTGGCGGCGTGTAGGCGCCAGAGTGGAGGCGATGGATCCCGAGATCCACGACCGCATCCTTGCGGTGGTGAGCCACCTACCGCACGTCCTCGCCTATGCGATGGTGAACACGCTCGGCCGTAGCGCCGTGGATTCGGTCGATCCGATCCATTATTGTGGCGGCGGCTTTCGGGACTTTACGCGCATCGCCGCAAGCCGGCCGGAGCTCTGGCGGGACATATGTCTGGCGAATCGACGCGCCATCGGAAAGCGCTTGACGGAGTATATCAAGGAGCTCGATCGGCTTAAGCGATGGATTCGGGAAGGCAGGGGCGATCGGCTGGAGAGGGACTTCACGCGCGCCAACGAAATCAGAAGGCAGATGGCTTCCTAGGCTCGATGAGAACGGTCGAAGCAATCACACGCCCGCTCACGGGAGAATTGTCGGTACCCGGGGACAAGTCCATCGGCCATCGGGCGGTGATTTTTTCCGCCGTCGCCCGGGGCCGAAGCCGGGTGCTCAACCTTTGCGCAGGCGAAGACAACCTCAGGACGGTCCATGCGTTCAAGGATCTGGGCGTCGCCATCCGCCAGGAGAGGGAAGGGCTGCACATCGAGGGGAAGGGTTGGGATGGTCTTCATGCCCCGGGGGGCATGATCGATTGTGGCAATTCCGGGACGACGATGCGGCTGCTTTCGGGGGTGCTCGCGGGGCGGCCGTTTACCGCGACCTTGGACGGCGATCCATCCCTTCGGCGCCGCCCGATGCAGAGGATCATCGATCCGCTCGGCCGCATGGGAGCCCGGATCTCGAGCCGCAATGGCAAGGGCCTGGCCCCGCTCGAGATTCACGGCGCCAATCTTCGAGGCATCCGTTACGCCTCTCTGGTCGCCAGCGCCCAGGTCAAATCGGCTATTATTTTGGCCGGCCTTCAGGCCGAAGGGACAACGGTATTCGAGGAGCCACAGCGAACGCGGGATCACACCGAGATCATGGCGCGCGCGTTTGGAGCCGACCTGACCGTGAAAGGGAACACGGTCACGCTCGCGGGACGACAGGAATTATCCGCCCGTGACCTGCGGGTTCCCGGCGATCTCTCATCAGCGGCGTTTTTTGTGGTCGCGGCTGCGGTTGTCCCGGGCTCGGATTTGATCGTGCGCGACATGGGGTGCAATCCGACAAGGAGCGGGGTTCTGGACGTGTTGGGCCGGATGGGAGCCAGGATAGAGATTTTGAGTCCCAGGGAAGAGGGCGGCGAGCCGGTCGCGGACTTGCGTGTTCGCGGGGGGAGGCTGAATGGAGTTGACATTGGTCCCGAGATGGTCGCGCGCACGATCGATGAGTATCCGATCCTTGCCGTGGCCGCCGCGCTGGCGCAGGGGGTGACGACGATCTCGGGAGCCCGCGAGCTGAGGAATAAGGAATCCGACCGGATCGCCACGATGGCGAGCGAGCTGCGCAAGCTCGGCGTGGAGGTGGAGGAGCGGGAAGACGGCATGACGATTGTGGGGCAGGAGCGACTTAAAGGCGCCGCGGTGAATACTTACGGCGACCACCGGGTCGCTATGGCGCTTGCCGTGGCCGGGCTGCGCGCGGACGGAGGGGTCGGGATCGATGACAGCGCGTGCGCGGACGTTTCGTTCCCCGGTTTCTTTGAGCGTATTGAGCGGCTTCGGGGATCATAGCGATCCGGGCTCAGGATCGCGGGCACTGGCAGGTGGGCAGGTGCGGGGACTGGTCATTGCGATTGACGGACCGGCAGGAGCGGGAAAAAGCACGTTGGCAAAACGGTTGGCAAAGGAGCTCGGTTACATGTACCTCGACACCGGCGCGATGTATCGGGCGCTGGCATGGAAGGTGGTTCTAGAGGGAATCGATCCGAAGGACGAAAGCGAGCTTACGAGGGTTCTGGCGCTGACCAGGATCGAGCTCGTCGAACGGGACGGAGAGCTCCGGGTGCTCCTGGACGGGGAGGATGTGACCGGTCGGATTCGCACCCCGGAGGTCAGCCAAATGGCGTCGAAAGTTTCCACCTCGAAGGTGGTTCGCGACGCGATGGCGGAGCTGCAGAGGGCCATGGGCCTGCGGGGTAGAGTGGTGGCGGAGGGACGAGACATCGGCACCGTTGTATCTCCCGAAGCGGATGTCAAAATCTATCTTGACGCCTCGCCCGAAGAGCGGGCGCGGCGACGCTTCGAGGAGTTGAAGGGTCTCGGCAAGCAAGTGACGCTGGAGGAGACGCTGGCCGAGATCAATGAAAGGGACCGGCGCGACCAAGAGCGCGCCGTAGCGCCTCTGCGCAAGGCTGAAGACGCGTTGGTGATCGATTCTTCCCGCCTGAGCGCCGGGGCCGTAGCGGAGCGAGTCATGCGCGAAATCAAGCTTAGAATAGCAGTAATTCAATGAGATGGGAGGGCTATTTCATGGCCCAGGAAGAACAAGACAAAAAACCCGGCAGCGCCCCCGGCGGTGAGGATTTTGAGCGGCTCTTCGAAGAGAGCATGCGCACCGTAAAACCGGGCGGCGTGGTCAAAGGCAAGGTCGTGGGGGTGACCCCCACTCATGTCATGATCGACGTCGGGTATAAGACCGAGGGGCAGATTCCGATCGCGGAATTTTTGGATCGTCACGGTAAGGTCCAGGTTCAAGAGGGGGATGAAATCGACGTATACTTTGCTTCTTCGGAAGGCGAGAACGGGGGTATCGTTCTTTCCCGCCAACGCGCGGAGAACATAAAGGTCTGGGAGGAAATCGAGCGGGCCTACAACGAGGGTTCGGGCGTCGAGGGCGTGGTCGTCGCGAAGGTCAAGGGAGGATTCAAGGTGGACGTGGGGGTGAACGGTTTTCTGCCTGGCTCTCACGTCGACGTGCGACCGTCGCGCAATCCCGATAGGTATTTGGGCTTGAAGGACAGGTTTGCCGTTCTCAAGTACAACCGCCCGCGCGGCAACGTGGTGCTCTCGCGCCGCATGCTGTTGGAGAAAGAACGCGATGCGCTGAAGAAAGAGGTGCTCAAGGTTTTGGAGGAGGGCGTCATCCTGGAGGGCGCGGTAAAAAACATCACCGGGTACGGAGCCTTTGTCGACCTGGGGGGTATTGACGGTATCCTGCACATCAGCGACATTTCCTGGGGGCGGATCAATCATCCCTCGGAGGTTATCAAGGTCGGCGAGCACATCAAAGTCGTCGTCCTCAAGTTCGATCCGGAGCGGGAGCGGATCTCGCTCGGAATGAAGCAGCTCCTACCCGATCCCTGGAATTCGGTCGAGGAGAATTATCCGGTCGGGTCTCGGGTGCGCGGCAAGGTGTTGAGCCTGACCGACTACGGCGCTTTCGTTGAGCTGGAGAAGGGGGTTGAAGGTTTGATTCACGTTTCCGAGATGTCGTGGACCAAGAAGGTTCCCCATCCTTCCAAGGTGCTGCAGGCCGGGGAAGTCGTCGAAGTCGCCGTGCTCAACGTGGATTCGGCTCATCGGCGCATCTCGTTGGGGCTAAAGCAGGTCCTGCCCAATCCTTGGGAGGAACTCAAACAGCAGTATCCGGCGGGCAGTGTCGTCAAAGGTCCGGTGCGCAACATCACCGATTTTGGCATCTTCGTGGGGGTTGCTGAGGGAATCGATGGCCTGGTCCATATCTCGGACCTCCATTGGACGAAGAAGATCAAGCATCCGTCGGAGCTCTACAAGAAAGGAGACATCGTGGAGGCCAGGGTTTTGGGCGTGGACGTGCGCAACGAGCGTCTCTCGTTGGGGATCAAGCAGCTCGCCACCGATCCGTGGCAGACCATCGCCGAGCGCTATCCCGTGGGTTCCCGGGTCAAGGGGGAGGTGACCAGCGTGCCCGATTTCGGCGTATTCGTGCGCCTCCAAGAGGGCATCGAAGGGCTGATTCATGTATCGCAGCTGAGCACGGAGCGCGTCGACAAGCCCGCGAGTCTCTTCAAGGTCGGCGATCAAGTCGAGGCGGAGGTCATCCACGTGGTCCCGCAGGAACGTAAGATCGGCCTGAGCGTCCGGGCGCTCAAAAAGAGCGAAGAGCGCCGGGAGATGGAAGCCTATCTCAAGAGGGAGAAGGAAGGCGGGAGGTTCTCTTTTGAATCGATCCTGAACGAGGAGCTGAGGCTTGACCGGGATGAGGAAACCCGGCCGGCTCCCAAGAGAAAAGGGGGCAACGCGTAGCCCCGGTTTGAGAAGTGCGATGGTCAGGAAGCTGGTCAAAGGATTGGGCATCCTTTTCGTCTCCGTTGTCCTTTTCTCTTTCGCGCTGTTTTTCTATGCCTACTTGACGGGAGGCGAAATAGGGGTGCTCAGCCTTATTGGCGGGGAGAGCGTCGGGGTGCTGGAGATTGAGGGCTCGATCGACGGCTCGCGGGAGGCGATCCAGGGTCTGAAGCAATTTGCCGAAGCCAGAGGCATCAAGGCGGTGGTTGTGCGCATCGATTCTCCGGGGGGCGCGGTGGCGCCGACGCAGGAAATCCACGAGGAGATCGGAAAGGTCCGAAAGAAAAAGCCGGTCATCGCCTCGCTGGGATCCGTGGCCGCCTCCGGCGGGTACTACATCGCCAGCGCTTGTGACCGTGTGGTGGCCAACCCGGGAACGCTCACCGGATCGATCGGCGTGATCATGGAGCTGGGCAACGTCGAAGAGCTCATGAAGAAGCTGGGGCTTAAAGGGCAGGCGATCAAAAGCGGCCCGCATAAAGACGTGGGTTCACCGCTGCGAGCGCTTACCCCGGAGGGTCGCGCCATCTTACAAGGGCTGGTGGATAACGTGCACGGGCAATTCGTCAGCGCGGTGGCGAAAGGAAGGAAGCTGCCGGAGGCGAAGGTGCGCGAGCTCGCCGATGGCCGGGTCTTTTCCGGAGAACAGGCAAAGCAAATCGGCTTGGTGGACCAGTTGGGAAACCTTGAAGATGCCATCGATTTGGCCGCGCAGCGGGCCGGAATCGCGGGCACTCCGCAGGTCGTGTACTCTCGCGGCGATTCGAAAAACTGGTGGGAACGGTTCCTCTTTTCGATACTGGGAGGGGCGTTCCGCGGACGGGAACGATGGTGGCTTCGCTACGAGTGGTCGCCCGTGCTCATGCAATAGCGTGCACAACGATCGATAACGAGGCAAGGCAGCTCAGAGATTCTTTCGAGGAGAGGGTTATGACGAAACGAGACTTGATAGATGAGGTCAACAAGAGGTTTCCTCACCTCTCGCGCCGGGATTCCGAGGTGATCGTCAACTCCATATTCGATTCCATGGTAGGCGCCATGGAGCACGGGGAGAGGATCGAGATTCGGGGCTTCGGAAGTTTCGTGGTGAAGCACCGCAGGGCGCGCGAAGGGCGAAACCCAAAGAGCGGGGTCATGGTTTCGGTGTCGGCCAAGAGAGTTCCGTTTTTTAAAGTCGGGAAAGAGCTGCGGTTGAGGGTCGACGGTAAGGGCGCCGGGGGCAAGGAGACCGGGTGAAGCATATTTGGGCTCCCTGGAGAATGAGCTACATCGATGATGAGACCAAAGGGGAAGGGTGTATCTTCTGCGACAAGCTGAAAGGAACGGACCGGCGCTCGGATCTGGTGTTGGCTGAGACTCGCCACTCGCTGATCATGTTGAACAAGTACCCATACAATAACGGCCATCTCTTGCTTGCGCCGAAGCGGCACGAGAAGCAGCTTTCCGTGTTGCCGGCCGCTGAGTACGGTGACTTGTGCGAGGCTGTGCGCAAATCAGCGGAGATCATCGTGAACGTGCTTAACCCCGGCGGGATCAATATAGGGATGAATCTCGGACGCTGCGCGGGCGCCGGAGTCGAGGATCATCTCCATTGGCATGTCGTGCCTCGCTGGGACGGGGATACGAACTTCATGCCCGTGATCGGCGAGGTCCGGGTGATTCCGCAACACCTGTTGGAAAGCTACGATCGGCTCAGGCCCTACTTTGAGGCGTTTTAATTTGCTAAAATGGTCAAGGTATTGAAGACGATTTTGGTCACGCTTTTGTTTATCGTTGGCATTACCTTCTCGATGGAGAACGCCGAGCCGCTGCGCCTGCGCTACTATTTTGGCCTGGAGACCCCGCCGATCCCGCTCTTTTTGCTCGTGCTGTTCGCGGTTCTCCTGGGTGTCCTGCTCGCGGGGCTGGGCTTTCTGTTTGATCAGTGGTCGTTAAAGAGGATGCTTCGGGAGAAGGACCGCGCGATAGCATCCTTGGAGGGGGAGATCAAGGCTTACCAGGAAAGGCGAGCGCCAGGCGGCGGTCCGCAGATAAAGGAGCAAACTTAGTTGCAGGGAGGCATGCGAGCGTGAAGGAGGCGAAAACACTAGGCGAATTAAAAAAGAGCGGTTATCCGGTGCTTTCCGTGCGCGATGAAATGCGCAATAACCTGGTGCAATACCTTGAGAGCGGCACCCGGATTTTGCCGGGCATTATCGGCTACGATGACTCGGTGATCCCGGAAATCGAGAACGCGGTCCTGTCAGGTCACCACATGGTCTTTCTCGGGGAACGCGGGCAGGCGAAGTCCCGCATCATCCGTTGATTGGTCTCTCTGCTCGACTAGCGCATTCCGATCATCCAGGGATGCGAGATCAGTGACAGCCCGTTCAACCCGATCTGCCGGAAATGCCACCACCGCTACGGCGAGAAACTCGCGACCCCGGACGTGTCGATCGCAGACATCATCGGAGAAATCGATCCGATCAAGGTGGCTGAGGGGCGATACTTGGCGGACGAGGAGACCATCCATTATGGATTGATCCCCCGAACCAATCGCGGGATCTTTGCGATCAACGAACTTCCCGATCTGACCGAGAAGGTGCAGGTGGGGCTCTTCAATCTCATGGAAGAGAAAGACGTCCAGATCAAGGGATACAAGATCCGCCTTCCTCTGGATGTTATGATTGTGGCGAGCGCGAACCCGGAAGATTACACCAGCCGGGGCCGGATCATCACACCTCTCAAGGATCGCTTCGACGTTCAGATCCGCACCCATTATCCGCGGACCCTCCAGGACGAAATCGCCATCATGGAGCAGGAGGCCGTCTCCTTGGAACAGCGGAGTCTCGCGGTCCGGGTGCCTCAGTTCATGAAGGAGATTATCGCCAACATGACGTTCGAGGCGCGCAAGTCGAACGAGATCAACCAGTCCTCCGGCGTCAGCGTCCGGGTCACGATCAACAACTACGAGAGCATGATCAGCAACGCGGAGAAACGAGCGCTCCGGCTGCGGGAGTCGGAGGTCGTTCCGCGCATCAGCGACCTGCACTGTCTGCTGGCTTCGACGAGCGGCAAGATCGAGATGGAGTACATGGGCGAGGATCGCAAAGAAGACGAGGTCGTGCAGAAGCTGCTAAACCGCGCGATCGTGAAAGTCTTCGACCAGTGTTTTGCCATGACCGGGCTGCAGAAGGTGGTCGAATATTTCAACTCCGGATGGGGCGTGGAGGTGTCGGACGGTATGCCGTCGAAAGACTATTTGGAGGGGATCAAAGAGATCCCGGGATTGAAGGAAGCGATTCGCGCCGTGGGGCCGGTGGAGTCTCCCGCCCTGATGGCCTCGGCCACCGAGTTTATTTTGGAAGGATTGCACCTCCATCAAAAGCTGAACAAAGAAGTAGAAGGGGGAAGGGTTACCTACGGTAAGTAACCCTCACCCCAACCCTCTCCCTCGAAGGGAGAGGGAAGGGAGAGGGTGAAGTCTAACCTATGCGTCGGGTTCGATACAGTCGTTGGAATCGCTCCGCGGCGGACTCGCCGGACGCTGAAAGCGTCTTCGAGCAACTCAACGATTACATGAATGAAACCGGTGACCTGCAGCAGGCCATGCGCCGGCTCATGCAACGGGGCATGAAACAGGGAGAGAATAAGACAGCCGGCCTGGATGATCTGATGCAGCAACTGGCGCGCGAGCTAAGGCGTCTTTACGACCGATACCGGCCCCAGTCGGCTCTCGACCGGGTCGAGCAGGAACTCCGCTCGGTAGTGGAGCAGGAGCGGCGGACACTGAAGGAGCTGCGCGACACGAAGCGCGGCATCGATGAGAAGCGGGAGTTTCTCGACCGGTTGCCGGAAAAGACGAGTGAAGCCATCGAAAAGCTTGCCTCCTATGACTTCGAGGACGAGAAAGCCAGGGCGGATTTCGAGGCTCTGCTCTCGAAGCTCGAGCAGATCCGCGAGTTGCGCCGTCTCGAAAGCCAGCTCTCGAGCATGAACCTCGAGGATGTGGACGGCGAGCTTTTGGAGAAGCTTCTGGGCGACAATGCCAGGCAGGACTTCGAAGGTGTGGCGCGCATGGAATCTCTGCTGGAGGAGGGGGGCTATGTCATCGACCGGGGCGATCGGTTCGAGCTCTCCCCGCGGGGGGTGAGGCGGATCGGCCATCTCGCCTTGCGCGATATTTACCAGAAGCTGCGCCGCGACGCGATGGGGAGACACCAGGTGAGGTCGCGCGGGTCGCATGAGCTTCTAACCGAAGTGCCCATCCGGCTCCGGCCGAAAGATTTCTACGTATACGATTCGGAGCATTCCACGCGCGCGGCGACGGTCCTGCTCCTGGACATGAGCTGGTCCATGAGCTGGGAGGGAAGGTTTGCCGCTGCCAAGAAGGTAGCGCTCGCGATGGAGACTTTGGTCAGGTCCATGCATCCGAGGGACTATTTCGGCATCGTGGGATTTTTCACTCGCGCCGTCGAGCTCAAGCCCAAAGATCTTCCCGAAGCGACCTGGAATATGGGAGACCCGTTCACGAACCTTCAGGACGGTCTGCACCTCGCCGCCGAGCTATTGGACCGCCGGCCGAGCCAGAATCAGCAGATGATCGTGATCACCGACGGCCAGCCCACCGCCTATTGCCGCCAGGGAAGGCTCTACTGCGAGTGGCCGCTGAGCTTCGGCGGGATCAGCCAGAGAGCGGCCGAGGAAACGCTGCGCGAGGCGGGGCGCGTGACGCGCCGAGGCATCACCATCAACACCTTCATGCTCGATGATAGCCCCGTTCTCAAAGGCTTCGTCGACGAGATGACCCGCATCAATCGCGGGCGAGCCTTCTACACCCGCCCCGACCGCCTGGGCGAATACCTCCTGGTCGACTACGTTGCCCGCAAGCGGAAAAAGGTCTAGCGCGAATTTTTTTCTGGTTTTTTCGTCTATCTATTCCGAAAAATAAACATACAAGTTGGACAGCTACGCCAGTATGGAGGCAATTCGATTGCCATACGGCCTTCTATTGCTAGCCGTTCTCGGATGAGCAAGAATTGGGCTCATAGATCCAATAAGATTGCGAGGAGGGTAAGACGATGGCTGTCACGTGGAAAAAAGATGCCGATGCTGCTTTAGCCGAGGCAAAGGAGCAGAACAGACCGCTACTCATTGACTTCAGCGCCGCCCCGGCCTGAGGCGGATGCGTTCGGCTGGAGGCCGAATCCTACTCTGACGACGAGATCTCCACATTCATCCACGAAAACTTCATCCCTCTCGGAGCGCACATCAAAGAACACCCCGCCTACTTCCATCGATTTGACGTGCCGTGGACACCTACTGTCCTGGTGATGGATCCGAAGGGCACGGAAAGGCTGCGGGTAGAGGGATATCTCTCGAAGTCGGAGTTCCGCGCTCAGTTGGAGATGGGATTAGCGCGAATCGCTTTCATGCACAAGCAGTGGGCGGAGGCGGAGCGGAGATACGCCGAGGTGGCGGAGCGTTATTCGAAGACACTGGCTGGACCGGAGGCGGTGTACTGGAGGGGGGTGAGCCGCTACAAGGGGGCGAAGGATCATACGGCGCTCGGGGCAGTGGCGAAGGAACTGAAGGAGAAGTATCCGGGGAGTGTGTGGGCGTTGAAAGCATCCATCTGGTTAGAGTAGGAGGGCCGGTGGATGGGGACAACGGCGCTGTCTGACAGGCAAGCTTTGGGGTCTGACTATCATAGTTCATGCCAAATCTGGTTGAGACCTCCCATCTGAGATAAGCAGGCGTCTTCGCAGGCGATTTTTCCGAGTGCATCCACCCCTGGCGATCCGGCTCCCCTGGATCGAGAGTTAGCTTGAAGTGCGATTTTTTGTTCATGATTTCCGGTTTTTGCCTCTACAAACCTGAAAGGGCTCTCTGCTAGCGAAAGGAGCCGGCGCTTTGCGGTGTGGTGAGGCGCGTTAGAGGACGCCACGATTTGCCAATCCAGGCGCCCCTGCGTCATCGGACCACAGCGAGAACTTAGGGAGGTTGGCCTACCACAGAAGCGCGCAATGCGACTTGCGATCAGGCTTGGTTCAAGATAAATGAGGCAGACGTGCTTAGCGACAGAGCCATTCGGGTCGCCTCGGTAATTCTGGTAACTATTCTTGCATTGATCATCTTTTTACCGATCCTTGCCCTGGTCTTCGGGAGTTTCTGGTCCGATTCCCCCGTCGCGCTGCAAGGCTATTTCACCTTCAAAAACTGGATCAAAGCCTACACGCTCCGAATCCCGGCCACCCTTCCCACGCTCTTTCTAAACTCGCTCTTTTTCGCCTTCCTCGTCGCGGTGATTTCCGTCGCCCTGGGAGTGGCTATGGCTTACCTGGTCGAGCGGACGGACATGCCGTATGGCCCGGTCTTCGAGAAGCTGAGCATCTCTCCGCGTGCCTTCCCGGTCCTGATCGCCGCCTTGGCCTGGGTGATGCTCTTGAGCCCGAGGATCGGCGTTTTGAATCTTCTCTGCAGGGAGTTTTTGGGTTTCTCGCTGTTCAACATCTATTCGTTTCCCGGCATGGTTTTTCTCATGGTCCTCTACGAGTCGCCGATCGTGTTTTTAATCGCCGTGAACGCTTTTCGTCTGATGGATCCCTCTCTGGAGGAGCAGTCGATCGCGTGCGGCAACAGCGTGCTCGGGACCCTGAGAAAGATCACCCTTCCGGTCTTGCGCCCCTTGATCTTCTCCGCCTTCATGCTCGTCTTCATCATCGGGCTGATCACGCTGGAAGTGCCCGTCATCATCGGAGTGCCGGGCGGGATTTTCGTCTTCACCACGGCCATCTTTCAGATCATCGCGACCGATTACAAGTCGCTGGTCTATTACAACACGGCGGCGGCACTGGCCATGATGATCATTCCCGTGAGCCTGGCAACGCTTTTCCTTTACCGGTACTCAGTCAGGCGCGTCGAGAGATATGTCACGGTTACGGGAAAGGCGCGAGCCCAGAACGTTCATCGCCTCGGAGGTTGGCGTTACGTCGCATGCGGGCTCCTGTCGCTCTATTTTTTCCTAGTGATGGCCCTTCCTGCCTTCGTGATCGTTCTGATCTCTTTCTCCGAATTTACTTCCTCCCCGAGGCTAGAGCTGCTTGCGAACCTGACCTTTAAACACTGGAGCCAGGCCTTTAACGATCCGGTCTTCTGGCGGGCGTTCAACAACACCTTGATCCTTTCCTTCAGCGCTGCGACGGTCTCGCTTCTCCTCGCGCTCGCCTTGGGCTACCTCTTGATCCGCACCGGCGCCAAGTTCAAGGGTATGATCGAGGGGTCGGCGACGCTGCCGCTCGCGTTTCCGGGAACCATCCTCGCCATCGGATTTGTCTGGGCCTATATCCGCACGCCGCTCTACGGCACGTTATGGATTTTGCTCCTATACTTCGTCAGCAACTACCTGCCGTTTGCGCTCAGGACCTTGAGCCCCTTTCTTTTCCAGTTCCACAAGGAGCTAGAGGAGGCCTCTTGGGTCTCGGGCGCCGGCGCGCTCAGAACCATTGTAAGGATCGTCATTCCGTTCCTTAGCCGCGGCCTGTTCTCAGTTTGGATTCTTCTCTTCCAGATCTATCTTCGGGAGTTCGCCGGCCCGATCATCCTGTTCACCTTCGGAACCGAGGTGCTCTCCACCCTGCTCTATCTGCGCGCCTTCGAGGAAGGGTCCCTCGGCGTGGGAGCGGTGCTGGGGGTGCTGATGCTCGTGATGTCGCTGGGGCTTCACGCCATCGTGACAAGGCGTGCTTAGGCGAATGCCGATAGGCTCCAGAGGCCCTAGGGAAGTAGCCCTGAACAGAGAAATATTTGGCGGTCGCTTATTGTCGGTTTTTCTCGGATCGGGTTAGGCGATCAGCCGATCGCGGAGCCAGTCGTGGATGAAGGGGAAGACCTCGGCGTGGTTGTCGTAGGCGCAGTGAGTGGAGCCGGGCTCTGCTGATTTGAACAGCCTAAGCTCTTTTTGGCATCTCGCTTCGGCGAAGAGCCGCTTCGCTCCCTTGCAATCCGTAACGACGTCGTCTTCGCCGTGAAGGATAAGCAGCGGGCACTCGATCCGCTCCACGCTCCCTTCCAGGGTGAACCGGCTGAGCGCTTTTCTCGTCTCCGCTTCCGAGTTTGCTCCGACGATCCATTGGAATTGCCCGCGCAAAGGCGGATAAAAGTCATAAATTTCGCTCAAGGCATCATAGGCGCCGAAGTGAAACACGCACGCCTTGACCCGCTTCTCGTAGGCGGCGGCGCGGGCACAGTAAAAGCCGCCCATGCTTAGACCGAAAAGGGCGATCCGATCGCCGTCGACATCGCTCCGGCCTTGCAAATAATCGACGATCGCCCCGATCGGCTTTTCGTAGTCGGGACGAGCCAGGACCTGCTTTAGCCTCAACATTCCCCCTCGACCCGGCCCGTCAACGATCACGCAGGCGTTGCCTCTGACCAGCGCCTCGCGGGTAGCCAAGAAGTAGAGCTCCTCGGCGGTGGAATCCGCTCCACCCATGAAAATGACCACCGGAGGTTTCTCGCAACGAGGTATCGGGTGAAAAAAATAGCCAGGCATGGGCGTGCGTTCGAAGGGCACCTCAATCACTTCGATGCCCGGATCAAGCTCAGCCGCGCTGCAAAAACAGGCAAGCGACTTCTTGTACGTGTCGATTTTGCGATTGTCGGTGTGGGGAAGGAAGAACTCGGCGTTGCGGTAATAATTGGAAGCGCGGAAATATGCTTTCATCGCGGCGGCGGCGTGGCCAGCGGCCAGTGCCTGGCGCGCTGTCTCCTCGACCGCCTTAGCGGTCCCGAGCCATTCTTGATGCCAGCTCTCCGCGTCGCCCGCTCGCATCCGCGAAAACGTTCTGACGCACTCGTTGAACTCGCCGCCCCCGTAGTAGCTCTCGGCGAGAAGGCGGATACCCGTAAATGACCAGCTCTTGATCCCTGGAAAGAACTCGAACACGCGTGCTCAACCCTGCCGCACAGGCTCTACTGGAAGATTTTCTGGATGCGCGCCTTCCACTCGTCTTCTCTTTCGTCCAGCTCCTTGACCAGCGTGGCCGGCGGCGAAGATCCTCTGCCCCTCCTCGCTCACCAGATAGTTCACGAAGAGCTTGGCGGCATTGGGACGGGGCGTGTTCTTATGGATGGCGACCATATTGGGCCACCAGATTCCCCCCTCCCTAAAGGTGGAGTAGGCGATGCTCGGATAGGTTCCACCCCACAGCGAGGAGGTATAGGTCAAAGTGAACACCGCCATGGAGAATTCCTTTAGCCCGACCGCAAAGTGAAGCGTGGGGAAGCCCGCCTCATACCGGAGATGATTTTGCCTTTGAATTCCGGCTTCAGCAGGTCATAGATGCTCGTCGGCACCTGCTTGGGGGAAACCAGCTCCTTGTTGTAGAGGACTCCGACCACGTGGTTGAACATCGGGATCTGGTTCCATTCAGCCGGAAGCGCTTTCTTAACCTCCGCCACCTTTTCGTACCCGGCCGGCGTATAAGCCATAGTCCACTTGTTGAGCTCGCTTCCCGTCGGACCAGGGGAGGTGGTAAAAATGTCGGTCGCGAAGATTCCCGCCTGTGATTCGGTGCTGACCTTGCGCAAAATATCCGGGTCACCGACGTAGGTGCCTTCCACTTTGATCCCGTACTTTTTCTCAAACGCCTCGGCCGCGGGACGTATGCTGGGAAAGACCACCATTCTTAGCCTTCCCTCTTTTTTGGCTGCCTGCTCGAGCTGAGCTGTCGCACCGGGGACCATGCCGAGGATGAGGGCTAAGGTGACGGCAGCGGAAAGAAAAACCCTCGCAAGACTTTGTGAAACCTTAGTTTCAAGGGCGCTTCTGCTCATTTTCACCAGGCCGGAGAGTTTATTCCCCGAGGAAAATCCACACTTTTTAACCCTATTCGCTTTACGATCCCCATAGCAAGCAGTAAATTCCGGCTCAGCGGTTTAGTCCAACCCGTTCCTTCGACTAGTCTCAGGACAGGTTTATCCCCAATGCCGGTGGACCAAGACTTGTCATAGCTTCTTACCCGGCGCCGGCATCAGGGATAAAATGCTATACGTCGGCCGGAAAGCGTCTTTGACACTACTGGTAAATTGTACTACGTTGTATGACATTAAGACGAGCACCCTCACAATCAGACTCGACAAAAATCTAAACGACCTGTTAACCAAGGCGAGTCGTCGGTCAGGGAGAAACCGCAGCGAGGTCGCCCGAGAGGCCCTTCGTCGCCAGCTTCGCATAAGCCAGTTTGAAGCACTGCGGCGCAAGATCATGCCTTTTGCGGAGGCGCGCAGTTACCTAACAGACGAAGACGTGTTCGCCGACGTGTCGTGAGGGTTTTCCCGGATACAAATATCCTGGCCAGTGCAGCGGCAACTCGCGGCCTTTGCGCAGACGTTCTGCGCGAAGTTCTCAGTTCACACGAACTTCTGACTTCCGCACAAGTGCTGAGCGAACTGAAACGTGTCTTGGGGACGAAGTTCGGTGTGGCTCAGGATTTGATTGATGACTTCATCTCGCTTATGCGGCAAGATACGGTGCTTGCGCGGCCCGGCCAACTCCCGGCGGTCAAAATCCAGGATCAGGATGACCTATCCATTCTGTCGGCTGCGATATCGGCTGGAGCCGCTGTATTCGTGACGGGTGACAAGGAGATCCTGGATATAGGTCAAATCGAGAATCTAGCGATTCTTTCCCCCAGACAGTGCTGGGAGAAACTGAAGGTCCGACCGCAGCGTGGCGCCGGACGCGGAAAATCGCGCCGCCCACGCTAACGTTGAGGCTGTAGAAAAAGGTAGAGGAAAAGATTTACAAGAAAAACGACCTCCGTGCACCCACCGGCGATAGGGATCACGCCAGGCGGGAAAGACGAAATAAACGATGAGGTCGACGAGGCCTTTATTATTATTTCCAGTTGCCATCGGGGCATTTCTCTTCTACTTCACCGGGTGTGCCACGAGGGAGGCGGGTTTGCAGCGGGGGCAAACGACGGCAGCGGCTCGCACGGGAGAAGTGATCCGGCCAAGCGGTTTGCAGGCTGTTTTGCCGGACAAAGCCCGTTGTCCGCAAATAGCTTCGCCGTTTGGATCGCAAACGCGCTATGACGGCAGCCCGCGACCGAAGTGGTCTTTCGGGGGTTACCATGGCGGTATTGACATCACGCTCGCAGAAGGTACTCCTCTTCTGGCTTTGGCAGGGGGCACGGTGGTGAGCAAGGGCGAAGGCGGCCAGCTAGAAGGCATCTATTTATGGCTGCGACATTCCCCGGAGGACACTGGCCTCGCGTACTGGGTATATTCGAAATACCAGCATCTCCAGTCTCTTCCTGAAGCGGCGATCGGCTCGAGAGTGGCGGCAGCGGAGGTTGTCGCGCGTTCAGGCAAAACCGGCACCGTCGGCGGGCATTATGGCTCCGCTGGATACCCGCACCTGCATCTCACTACGCTCAAAAGCGCGAGCGGTGATCAGATCGTGGGTTCCCGCGGGGAGACGCGAGGCGCGAATCTCATCGATCCCCTGGCGATCTATCGCGACGCTAGCATCGCGCTTTCGACATCGGTCGATTCAGCTCTCCGCAAGGACGAGGTGAGAATTCCATACTCCACCACCGA
>JACPFH010000437.1 GCA_016183075.1 Deltaproteobacteria bacterium
GCACCAGAGATGGGTCGACGAGCGGTTTGCCTGGTACCAAAAATACGGAATCCACAAAGAGAATATCCGGCTCCGTGAGCATGCTAAAGACGAGCTTGCTCACTATGCCAAACGCTGCGTGGACATCGAGTATCTCTTTCCCATGGGGTGGAGCGAGCTGGAGGGGATCGCCAACCGGACGGACTACGACCTGAAGCAGCACTCGCAGTTCAGCGGTAAAACCCTGGACTACTTCGATGAGGAGACTCAGCAGCGAATCGTCCCCTATGTCGTCGAGCCCTCCGCTGGGGCCGACCGATCGGCTCTGGCGTTTCTCGTCGATGCCTACCACCAGGAAGAGGTGAGGGGAGAAAAGCGCGTGGTTTTGCGGTTTCATCCGGAGCTGGCGCCGATCAAAGTCGCTGTCCTGCCGCTGCTCAAGAAGAACAGCCAGATCGTCGAGACGGCGCAGAGGGTTTGTGCAAATCTAAGGAAGCGGTGGGCTGCGGTTTACGACGATACGGCTTCCATTGGCCGGCTCTACCGGCGCCAGGATGAGGTTGGAACCCCTTTCTGTGTGACGGTTGATGTTCAGACCGTCGGCGACAGCAAGAGCGCGGCGGATGAAAAAGTCACCATTCGCGACCGTGACACGATGGAGCAGATCCGCGTTCCCATCTCAGCCCTTGAGGCCGCCATGTCCGATCTCATGGCAGGCCAATGGGCTGATGTTTCGAAACAGTTTCCCAAACAGGCATAAGCGACAATACCCAAGCGGCGTACACTCGGTTATTTGAGGCGGGGAGACTGTGACGCTGGCTTGACAAGAAATCCCATTAAATCTAAACTAAAGGTCGAAGTTTTTTCTCTTGGCAAGCCAAGACGATGGATGACCTTGAGCAGCTTGAGTTAAAGATTAACCGGTTGCTTGAAAAGCACCAGCGGATGAAGAAAGAGAAGGAGATGGCCGAGCAGAAGCTTCAGGAAAAGGAAAGCGAGTGGCACGAGCTGCGCGGCCAGCTTCGGCAATATGAACGGGAACGGAGTGAAATTCGGGATAAGTTAGAGAGAATACTTGGGCATTTCGAGCGGTTGGATCTTCCTTGAGATGTGAAGGCGCTCATGAAGAGAAGCGTGAATATTGAAATCATGGGGCAGGTCTTTACGGTTAGCAGCGATGCCGAGGAGAGTTACGTCCGTAAGGTTGCGGGGTACGTGGACGGTAAGATCCAAGAAGTCCTTCGAACCGGCCGTCCGGCCGTCAAGTCCAACGTGGCCATGCTGGCTGCGCTGAATATTGCTGATGAGTACCACCGGTTGAAGGAAAATTATGATGCTATGACATCGCGGTTGAGCCGCCTGTCAAAAAAACTTTCAAGCAGTTTAACTGAGGAGGGCTAAAGACTGCGTTGATCCCTTTCCCCTGCGGTGTTCGTGATCAGCGGAAACAACTTAGAACCAACATAAGAAGAACGGAAGCTGTCCCTTACCGCGGCCGTCAGGCCCCTCCTTCGTGGGGAAGACTCAAACGGTAATATGGCGTCCACCTGGTATTCCAGGTTCAAGTTGATCCCTTGACACGGCACATAGCGGGGGAAACCGAAATCACCAGCGGGGTGGAAGGATGAGGGGTTGGGGCGGCGGTTCCAGAAAATGATCTGATCTATTATGTTTTGTGCCTGCGGACTCAGACATGGATTGGCTTGCTAGACTCGAAGGCTCGGAGATTAGATGTGAGTTTACTCTGACGCCGGTTGGTATGGGTACCGGGAGACTTTTCTCCCGAAGATCGGCGAAAGGGGAACGCACTCCACATCCAGGTAGATCAGGCTTTTAGGCCCTTCCCTTCCTTCGTCATCATTTCTGCTCCTTGCCCGCTCTCCTTGGACTTCCTATCTGGAGGTCTGCATGAGGGACGAAAAACAAAGGTTGCGGTCCCAATCCCTTCTGGAGCGCGAGTCGCTAGCGAGGGATGAGCTGTCTCAACGAAGCCGCCTGATTCAGCTGAAGGTCCTTGAGTTCCCTGCATACCTTGGCGCCAGAACGGTCGTGCTCTATAGCCCTATTGGGAATGAAGTAGCCACGGAAGCTATACGGGATCATGCTTTGGGACTGAATAAGAAGTTGTTTTATCCCAGGATGGGAACAGAAAAACGCCCGGATTTGATCCAGATCAATGCGACGGAAGAGCTCCAACCCGGGGCATTGGGAATTCTTGAGCCTACCGGAGACAGGGTTCTGACTGCCGCAGATATGGTGCGGCTGGTCGTGTTTGTTCCCGGGATCGCTTTTGACCTTGAGGGAAATCGTTTAGGTAGAGGTTGGGGTTGGTATGACCGGGTGCTGAGCCTGCTCCAGGATAAGGCAACGTTGGTGGCTTTAGCTTACGAGTTTCAAGTTTTGAAGACGCTGCCGGCCGAAAGGTGGGATCAAAGGGTACACTGCATTATAACCGAAAAACGGATCATCGAATGTGGGAAAACAACTTCCCCGTCGGCCAGGGTTCCCAAATTTAGTCGGTCGTAAAGGGGGTGTTCAATTTGGAGTTAGATATCGTTCTTGTGGGAATTGCCGGTTTCGTGGTGGGGCTTTTGCTGGCTTTAGCCGCGACTTGGTTCCGTAGGAAGCAGCGGCAGGTCCAATTGGAGTTAGCGCGGAGTACTGCCGCGCGCGTTCTGGAGGAAGCGAAGAAAGAAGCGAGCGCGATCAAGAAAGAGGCGGAGATCCAGGCGAGGGACGGCCTGCTTCAGGCTAAACTGGATTTCGAAAAAGAGGTGCGGGAGACGCGGCGGGAACTTCAGTCCTTGGAGCATCGGTTGCTGAGCCGGGAGGAGAGCCTGGACAAACGGGTTGAGGCGGTCGAGAGGCGCGAGGCGGAGTTGGGCAAGCGCGAAGCTACGGTCAACGCTCGGGAAAAAAGCGCCGAAGAGAAAGCGGCGGAGTGCGCTCGCCTGGCGGAGGAAGCAAGACGTCAATTGGAACGGGTGGCCGGGCAGACGCGGGAAGAGGCAAAGCGCGGTTTAGTCGAGCAAATGGTCGAGCAGGCCAAGCACGAATCGGCCAAGCGCATCCGCATTGTCGAGGAAGAGGCGAAAGAGGAAGCGGCCCGGAGGGGGCAAAAGATCGTCGCTTTGGCCATCGAACGATTGGCCGGTGACTTCGTGGCCGAGCGAACGTTGACGGTAGTGCCGCTTCCCAGCGATGAAATGAAGGGACGGATCATCGGGCGCGAAGGGCGTAACATCCGCGCCCTGGAAGCCGCAACGGGGATTGATTTGATCGTTGACGACACTCCGGAATCGGTGATCATCTCGGGTCACAACCCGATTCGACGGGAAATCGCCCGGCTGGCCCTAGAGAAGCTGATCTCCGACGGGAGAATCCACCCCGGCAGGATCGAGGAAGTGGTGCACAAAGCGGAGCAGGAGGTGGAGGAGGCGATCCGGGAAGCGGGCCAAAAGGCGGTATTTGATGTCGGTATCACCGGGATACATCCCGAGCTCGTTCGGCTGCTTGGCCGTCTCAAGTTCCGCTATAGTTACGCTCAAAATGTGCTCCTCCACTCCATCGAGGCGGCGTTTATTTGCGGTATGATGGCCGCTGAGTTGGGGCTGAACGAAAAACAGGCGCGTCGGGCCGCCCTGCTTCACGATATCGGCAAGGCGGTGGATCATGAGGTGGAAGGCTCCCACGCCGTCATCGGCGCCGAGCTGGCCCGCAAATACGGTGAATCGCCGAAGATCGTCAACGCAATTGCGGCCCACCACGAGGATGTAAAGGCGGAGACCATTCTGGCGCCGCTTGTGGATGCTGCGGATGCTTTGTCTGGGGCTCGTCCGGGGGCGCGCAGGGAAATGGTTGAGACCTATGTCCGACGCTTGGAAGAATTGGAGCGGATAAGCAATTCCTTTAAAGGCGTGGAGAAGTCCTATGCCGTCCAGGCCGGGCGGGAGATCAGGATTATCGTACAGAATGATAGCGTCACGGACGAAGAAGCGACCTTGATGGCCCGCGAAATCGCCAGGAAGATTGAGAATGAAATGACCTATCCGGGGCAGATCAAGGTCACCGTGATCCGCGAAGTTCGCGCCGTTGAGTACGCCCGTTGAACCAGTTTTTAGTTTTGAGCGCTTAGTTCTTAGTTGCAGGATTTTCAACTCAAAACTCAAAATGAAGAACTACAAATTTTTTGCTTATGCGCATCTTAATCCTGGGTGATGTGGTAGGCCAGCCGGGCCGCCGAGCGGTTCGGGATTTGGTTCCCATGCTTGTCGATCGGGAGCGGATCGATCTTGTCATTGCCAATGCGGAAAATGCGGCTGGGGGAATGGGGGTGGATGTCAAAAGCGCCGAGGAGTTGTTCGCGGGCGGCGTACACGTGCTGACGTCGGGGAATCACATATGGAAAAAGAAAGAGATTTATCCTTATTTGGAAACGCATCCCGCCCTCCTGCGCCCGGCCAATTATCCCGACGGGGCTCCGGGACGGGGATGGCTGGAGTGGGAAAACGAGGCCGGTCTGCGTGGCCTCATCATCAATGTGCAGGGAAGGGTGTTCATGCCCAGCCACGTCGGTGATCCGTTTCGCTGCGTCGATGGCATCTTGCGGGGCCTTGGCGGGCATTCTCCAGTCGTGATCGTGGATCTCCATGCCGAGGCGACCTCGGAGAAAAATGCCATGGGGTGGTTCCTCGACGGCAGGGTGTCTGCGGTGTATGGCACCCACACTCACGTGCAAACGGCGGACGAGCGCATTCTTCCGAAAGGCACCGCCTATATTACGGATATCGGCATGTGTGGACCCATGGATTCGGTAATTGGAATCGACAAAGAGGTTGTGATCGAGGGTTTTTTGAGTCAGCTCCCGTGCAGGTTTGACGTCGCGAAGGAAAACGTGATGTTGCAGGGAGCGGTCTTGGAAGTCGATGGCACCAGCGGAAGGGCCTTGGATATTCGCCGGCTACGAATTCCCTGGCAAAGGCGAGAAGTATGATGCAAAGCGGGATTTGATCCCACCGCGCCCGACCTCCATCTCGGGCATACTGTCCTGATTCAAAAGATGAAGCAGTTCCAGGACCTCGGGCACGAAGTAATCTTTCTCATCGGCGATTTTACCGGCATGATTGGCGATCCATCGGGGAGATCGGACACTCGCAGGCAGCTCAGTCGTGCGGAAGTCTTCAAAAACGCCGAGACGTACAAGCAACAGATCTTCAAGATTCTCGACCCCAAAAAAACGGTCGTTGAATTCAACAGTCGATGGGTGGAAAAGATGGACGCGGTCTCGCTGATCGAGCTCAGCGCCAAGTACACTGTGGCCCGGATGTTGGAACGAGAGGATTTTAAGCAGCGATACCGGGGGCAGCAGTCGATCAGCATTCATGAATTTCTCTATCCGCTGATTCAAGGCTACGACTCGGTCGTGCTGCGGGCGGATGTGGAGCTTGGGGGAACGGATCAGCGGTTCAATCTCCTCATCGGCAGGGAGTTGCAGCGTGAATACGGCCAGGAGCCTCAGGTGATTGTAACGATGCCGCTTCTCGAAGGAACCGACGGCATCAATAAGATGAGCAAGTCGCTCCATAACTACATCGGCATCAACGAGCCGCCCGAGGAGATCTTTGGCAAGGTGATGTCGATTTCTGACGAACTCATGTGGCGCTACGCTGAGTTGTTGAGTGATAAAGACCTTGATGAGATCGAAGGAGCGCGAAGTCAGGTCGCGCAGGGCAAAACCCATCCTATGGATTACAAGAAGTCTCTTGCCCATGAAATCGTGTCCCGCTTCCATGGAAACCACGCGGCCGACGCAGCGCGGGAGTA
The DNA here is from genome assembly GCA_016183075.1 of Deltaproteobacteria bacterium. GTDB lineage: Bacteria > Desulfobacterota > Binatia > UBA9968 > UBA9968 > 2-12-FULL-57-22. Next base: position 5,803 of record JACPFH010000437.1, read on the forward strand.
TTTTGAAGCGCGCCACCAGCGAAAGTCGGTGCCGAAGAACATCCGCCGCAGGTTTTCGCCTCCTGATCGGATTGGGATTTGCCGACTGCTCGTCGACCTCGGATTTGCCCGGTCCAAAGGAGAGGCCAAAAGACTTATCGCTCAGGGGGCGGTGCGAGTGGACGGCAAAACCCTAGAGGAGGTGGACTTCGAATTCCAGCGGAAGCTCCACAGGCTGATTGAGGTGGGGAAGACACGGATCGCGGAGGTTGAAGGAGGCGCGTGAAACACGGCTAAGGGTTCCTCCTCTTGACAAGGTATTCGGATTCACATATAAAGCTCTTTTGCCCGCCGTGTCGGCGAGTCTTGCCTTTGGTCTTTGAAAACTAAATAGTAGCGCCTGCCTATTACGGGCAGAAATGGTTCAGGGCCTCTGAAAAGCCTTTGAAGCACAGCTATCAAACAATTCAGTCAATCAACCGCCCAACGGCGGATTGAAAGGTTTAACTGGAGAGTTTGATCCTGGCTCAGAACGAACGCTGGCGGCGTGCCTAACACATGCAAGTCGAGCGAGAAAGGGGGCTTCGGCTCCTGAGTAAAGCGGCGCACGGGTGAGTAACACGTAGGTAACCTGCCTCTAAGACCGGGATAACCCGTCGAAAGATGGGCTAATACTGGATAAGACCACAGTCCCCTCGGGGACAGGGGTCAAAGGTGGCCGCTGCTTGCAAGCTATCGCTGAGAGATGGGCCTGCGCACCATTAGCTAGTTGGTAGGGTAACAGCCTACCAAGGCGAAGATGGTTAGCTGGTCTGAGAGGATGACCAGCCACACTGGGACTGAGACACGGCCCAGACTCCTACGGGAGGCAGCAGTGGGGAAT
>JACPFH010000426.1 GCA_016183075.1 Deltaproteobacteria bacterium
GGCAGCGGGGGTGAAGGCGAAGCGATTGACCGGCTTAGATACCATCAAGCCTGACATTGAAATGACGGGAAACACATATGTGGAGGCGGGAGACGGGGCAGCCGTGGTCGACGGCAATATCCTGACAGTCTCGAGGAGACCTTACTATTATGCGTGGGTACGCGGCTTCCTGTCTCTGCTGAGGAATAGGGGTATTATTAAATTTCGTGATTTCCAAGGTAACAGGGCTCGTATTCTTGTGATAGCTGGAGATGGTAGCAGCTCCGGCCATACGAGCTATGGGCTTAACCGCATGCGGGAAGAGGGATTTCATGTAACCATCGCGGCGCCTAGAAAGGGCCGTCTGCATACCGTTGTTCACCAGCGCGACGAAACGGCGCTTGGGAAGGAGTATACCCATTGTGAGAGGCCGGGGTACATAATGGAGGCAGATGCCGCTTTTGACGAGATCGACCCGTCTACATTTGACGGCCTGTTACTACCCGGAGGTCGGGCTTCGGAGTATCTTCGCAATATTGAGGGGTGTCTCAAAATTGTCCGCTATTTCCTTGAAAACGATAAGCCAATAGGGGCTATCTGTCATGGCCCGGCTATTCTTATGGCAGCCGGAGTAAAGGGAAGGCGAATGACTGCCATAGACAGCATTCAGTCTGATATACCCAGGAGTGGAAACATATTTGTGGAGTCATACGAAGACGCGGTGGTCGACGGAAATATCGTGACAGCGTGGAGGTACCCTTATTACGGTGCTTGGACGAGGGAATTCCTAACTCTACTGAAAGAACGGGGCATTATTAAGCCCTCCTAAGCGGATCATCATCAAGAAAGAAAAGATTGGGAGCGCAAGCCAATTACATAGCGGCGGGAGGAAGCACATGCGAAGGCTTCTATTGGCGGTCGTCTTCAGCGTAGCAGGTTTTTTTGTCACTACGACGCTCGTGATAACCAGTTGGGTTGCATCTGTGAAGGAAGTCGCGGCCGGGGAGGTTATGACCCTGCCGCGCTCGGCGGTCATCGCTACGCACAGTGTGGGCAGCGGCTTTAATGCCGACGGCACCGGCATCGCCAAGCTCGTCTCCGAGAATTCGCCTATGACTATGATTGTGCGCCCCCACCCGGGCCCACCGGCTTGGCTTCCGGCGATGAACAAAGGTGAAATCGAGTTCGGGATTTTAATTAGCTCGGATGCCGCGGCGGCGAGGAAAGGCGTTGCAATTTACAAAGCCGCCTTTCCAAACGTTAGACTTGTTCTCGTCGGGGCCCCTCTCTTTTCGGGCTTCTGGGCTCCAGCAGGATCTCCCATGCGCACCGTAGCGGACCTGCGGGGCAAGCGGGTACCCAGCGGCTGGTCAGGCCTTCCCATCCTGCATTTTACTGCCACCGCGTGTCTTGCGACAGCAGGACTCACCTGGGATGACGTGATCAAGACTCCAGTCACCGAGCTTGACGAAAACATGCGCGCTTTCATGGAGGGCCGCACGGACGTGTTCCATCAGTCCATTGGGGCGCCTGGGGTTGAGGAAGCCAATGCCCGGACGCGAGGAGGCATACGGCTGCTGGCCATCGGTACCGAGCCAGAAGGGCTCAAGCGCATGGCGGAGATAAACCCGGGAGCTTACATGTTGCGTCTCAAGAAAGGCCAAACCACCGGTATCCTGGAGGACACACCCGTCAACGCTAATGACATGTACGTGGTGGCGCCCGCACAGCTCAGCGACGATGTGATTTACAGCACGGTGAAGGTGCTCTGGGACCACAACGATCAGATGAGAAAGATTTCCCCTCGCCTAAGACCGTGGGCCCGGGAACGGATGGTCTCGAAAGCGGCGGCCATTCCCTATCACCCCGGATCGATCCGGTTCTTCCGGGAAAAAGCTGCGTGGAGCGGCGAGATGGAAGCCCTGCAGAAGAAGCTTCTCGCCCCCTGAGGTCCCTCTAGATGGCGTAAGGAGGCACGAACCTGCGGTGCCTGACGGCGTCTCAGGCGCCCTGCAGCGCTTCCTCTTAGCTGTCTTACCGTCAGGAATGCCTTAAGCGCTTTCTGGCTGGCCTGTTCAGCCATAAAACAGGCGTCGGAGTAGTCGCCTTGTCGTTGGTGACTTTTGGCGATCTTGAGGTCGTGCTCGGCCTGGCGCAGCCAGCGCAGTCCGGCGTCACGGCCTGGCTTCATAGATCACCTTTCCCTCACGGAGGGCTTGAGTGATAAAAGGGTTTTCCTCATCCAACATAGCTTGGATCTCTTCGGGCGTGTACACGAGGATGTCGGCATGGACTCCCGACGGGCAAAGCTCGGCCATCTGCTCGAGCCGGTTGACGAAGGGGTCTTGGGTTTCCTTGATCACGAGAACGTCAAGGTCGCTCTCGGCGTCGGCTTCTCCCCGCGCGACCGAGCCAAAAAGGATGACTTTCTGGGGATGGTAGGTTTTCAGAGCTTCCAACAAAGCGGCAAGGGATTTTTCCATGGGCAAAACTCTTATGCCGTTAATATACCTGGAGACATGAGACCGTCAAGGCAAACCGGTATACCGAAGGTAACGATCACGAGCCACGAGCACGATCAACGATCATGGTTTGGGCTGGGAAAGTACCAGATAGAGATGTCGTGTTTTGGATTTATGGAGTTTGTTGGGTTCGTAGGGTTGATAAGGGTTGCAGAGTTTATGGAGTTTTTTAGCACTCGTATCAAGAAAATAGGTCACGCCCGATCTTCACGATCCTCGATGATCTGGCGGCTCAAGCCCTTAAGTTTCTTAGTAATCCGCAAAACCTGCTTCATATCGACGGGAGCTTTCACGGGGCCTAACAGGGAGTCAAGGCCCGGACATCCCCGCCGGGCCAGTCCGTTTTTCAGGAGGTGCTGCTCCAGGGATTTCTTAGTCCACCTCTTTCGGGTTTTTTGCTTGCCGTTTCTCCGGGGGTGCTTGCCTTTGAAAATGCCAAGCATCCTAAACCAGACCGTCGGGATGAGATTGGCCTTTGGGAGAGGCGGGCGGAGAAATCAGTTGCTTTAAGCAGCAACCTTCAAAAGCGAGCCCGGCAAATCGCGCAGGCAGGTATCCCTGCGCTGGATGCAGCACATTTGGCATCCGCAGCGGCTGGAGGAACTGACGTTTTCTTGACTTGTGATGATGTGGTTTTACACCGAGCCCAGCGGCTAGGACTCGCTTTACAGGTTCTAAATCCTGTGGCATATTTAAACGAGGTGTCCGGTCATGGCTAAAAAACTGCTTACCGAACAGGAGCTGCGTCAGCAGGCAGTCCGGGCCTTGGCCGATAGGCTAGGCCCAGTGGACGCCTTGCGCTTCCTTGCGCTGGTTTCTCGCGAGCCCTTTGATTACCAGCAATGGCGGAGAGAGTATTTTTCGCGCTTTAGCGTGGACGAGTTGTTGAAGGAGGTTAGGAACCACCACGGCGGTAAAGGTTCCTGAGCTTCATCTTTCGCCAATTGGCACGAGCACGAATCACGATCCACGAGCCACGATTTGCCCTTTTGCCTCTCGCCTCAAGCCTCTTGCCTATTTTGCACTTTTGCCTTATTTTGCGCGCAAATAACCTCGGCTGGGTCTCCCGATCCGGTCACATCTTTGATTCCACACGGAAAACAACGCGCCTGTGGCCCGCTTGCTCCCTGCCGCTACGCCGCCAGCACAGCGGAAGCTCGGAAGCTTGCGGGGCACCGTGAAGTACATGGCCCCGGACTTCGATGCGCCGCTCGATGAATTCAAGGAGTACATGGAGTGAAGCTGCTCGTCGACGCTCACACTTTGATCTGGGCGGTGGACGACCCGTCGAAACTCGGCCCGCAGGCGGTCACGATGCTGCAAGATCCCGCCAACGACCTGCTCCCGAGCGCGACGACGATCTGGGAGATCGCCATGAAGGTCGGGCTGAAAAAGCTGTCCCTGTCGATGCCGTACCGACAGTGGATGAACCGAGCGATAACCGATCTGGGAATGACCGTGCTGCCGATCACTGTGGAATACGCAGACGTGCAGGTTAACCTACCCAATCATCATGGTGATCCATTTGACCGACGACCTAAAGAGGCTGCTGGAGTCTGCTCTATAAGCAAGCCTTGTCTGCGACATAGGCATCGGAATCAGAAATCATTCCCGGGTCTCATCAAAGCATATTCGCGCTGCCGTCTACGTTGATCGTCTGGCTGGTGATGAAATCGTCCGCCCAAAAAGCTGGCCGCGGCTGGCCAGTCTCATCACCGCCGCCCGGTCGAGCACAGGGCGGAGTTCGGACCCGTAAAAACAAAACATGAGCGAGTTCGGCAAACTCTCAGTCCGCCGAAGATTGAATGTCCTAACGCTTTGTGCTAGCATTTTGATAGCACGTGATCAACGGAGGAATCTGTTATGGGACAAGTCCTGGTAAGGAACCTTCATGCGAAGGTCGTCAGGAAATTAAAGCTTCGAGCTCGGCGGCACCGTCGTTCCTTGCAGGAGGAACTGAGGGAGATCCTAGAGGAGGCGGCGAAGCAGAATACTGCGACCGCGCGGGCGAGCGTCGATCAGGTCCGCAAAATGTTTGCCGGCCGCACGTTTCGCGATAGTTCGGAGCTCATTCAGCGAGACAGGGCGCGATGAGCGAGTTGGTCGTTGACGCCAGCGTTGCGATCAAGTGGTTTTTACCGGAAATCCACGGTGACGCGGCGCTCCGGCTCCTTGAAGGGGAGTACGCGCTGCGCGTTCCGGATCTTATTTTTTCGGAGTTTGGGAACGTCCTCTGGAAGCGCTTTCGGAAAGGCCAGATATCCAGAAAAGAGGCCATAGTCACAACCGAAGCCTTGCTGGCTCTGCCTCTCCAGGTGGAATCCTCTCAATCGCTGATTCCTGCAGCTCTGGAAATCGCGTGCAGCGCGCATCGCACGGTCTATGACAGTCTCTATCTTGCTGTCGCGATAGCCTACCAATGCCGGGTTGTCACGGCTGACTCTAAGCTTCATAACGCCCTCAAGAAAGGTGCTTTGTCGGCTCATCTGCTTTGGGTAGAGGACATTCCTCGATGAACATCTTAGACTCAATAGGGGGAAAAAGGGGGCAGCGGTCTTTAGGTCAACGCACTACGTCAATACGCCTCCGCTATGCCTGTACGCCCGCCTGCCGGGGCGCGGGCAGGTGACCGCACGCAGGTCTCTCGCACGCCTTCTATCTGGGCCCTTTTGACCGGTCCGTCAGCAGGGGTTTTCAACACCGTGCAGGAATTTGACAATTAGCTGGGCGCTTGATAACTGAACGGGCGAACC